>NZ_JBFRFE010000544.1:0-3043 GCF_052114665.1 Stenotrophomonas sp. 2YAF22
CGGTGACATGCAGCAGGCGCAGCGTGAGCGCACCATCGCCATGCTGAAGGAAGGCAAGCTGGACATCCTGGTCGCCACCGACGTGGCCGCTCGTGGCCTGGACGTGGAACGCATCAGCCACGTGCTGAACTACGACATCCCGTACGACACCGAAAGCTACGTGCACCGCATCGGCCGTACCGGCCGTGCTGGCCGCAGCGGTGAAGCAATCCTGTTCGCCACCCCGCGCGAAAAGGGCATGCTGCGCCAGATCGAGCGTGCGACCCGCCAGCCGATCGAAGAAATGCAGCTGCCGAGCGTGGAAGCGGTCAACGACAACCGCATCAACAAGTTCACCTCGCGCATCACCGAGACGCTGGGCCAGGGCGGCCTGGACTTCTACCGCCAGCTGCTGGAGCGTTTCGAGTCCGAACAGAACGTGCCGGCCATCGAAGTGGCCGCCGCACTGGCGAAGATGATGCAGGGCGACACCCCGTTCCTGCTGCAGCCGCCGGTGCGTGCACCGCGCGAAGAGCGTGCGCCGCGCGAGCGTTTCGAGCGCACTGAGCGCCCGGAACGTGGCGACCGCAACGAGCGCGGCCCGCGCTTCGAGCGTGGCCCGCGTCGTGACGATGCCGAGGGTGGCTTCGAGCAGCGCCCGCGCCGTGACGTGCCGCCGCGCGGTGCACCGGAGCAGGGCATGGAGACCTACCGCATTTCGGTGGGCCACCAGCATGGCGTGAAGCCGGCCAACATCGTCGGCGCCATCGCCAATGAAGCCGGCCTGGAAAGCCGCTTCATCGGTCGTATCGACATCCACGACGACTTCTCGCTGCTGGATCTGCCGGCACAGATGCCGTCGGACGTGCTGACCCACCTGCAGAAGGTCTGGGTGTCCGGCCAGCAGCTGCAGATGCGCCCGTTGGCGGCCGGTGAAGAGGTCAATCCGGCGCCGCGTCCGTTCAAGCCGCGCTTCGACAAGCGTGGTCCGGGCGGTCCGGGTGGCCCGGGAGCTCCGCGTCGCAGCGGTCCGGGTGGCCCCGGCGGCGACCGCGACAGCCGTCCGCCGCGTCGTGATGGCTTCAACAAGCCACGTGGCCCGCGCAGCTTCTAAGCCGCGCTGAAGTAGACGAACAACGCCAGCCTCCGGGCTGGCGTTGTTGTTTGCATGGCGCCAGGGCGGCCCGGCCGCCGCTGCCGATCACCGGCCGGGTCCGGTTTCGCATGGCCCACACATCACCGGTTCTAGGCTGGCGCAGTTCCGTAGGAGATTGTCACCGCAGCACATTCGGGGGATCCAGGATGGGTAGAAGTGGCATGGACCAACAGCGTCGACGGGTACCGATGACCCGCGGGCTGGGACTGCGATTTGCGCTGTTGACGGGCATGGCGATCGGCTTGGTCGCGCTGTCGGCTGTGATCCAGGAGCTGCAGGCGGCATCGACCGCATGGATCGCAGGGCAGGGCTACTGGTCGCGGGGGCAGCAGGACGCCACCGCAGCGCTCAGCCGTTACCTGGCGCGTGGCCATCTGCAGGATCTGCAGGATGCCCAACGGGCACTGCAGGTTCCGTTGGGTGACCTGCAGGCCCGCAAGGCGCTGGAGCAACCCGAACCGGACGAGGCGACAGCCCGCGCCGGTTTTCTGCGTGGGGGCAATGCCCGCGCCGACATTCCGCGGCTGATCTTCTCGTTCCGCCATGCGCGCAACGTCGGAGCCTTCCGCGAAGCCACCTGGTTGTGGCGGCAGACCGACGCAAACCTGCTGGCCATGCAGTCGCTGGCGGAGGAACTGCAGCGGCGCCATGGCTCGGGACCGCTGGACGAGGCGACCGTGGATGACTACTTGCATCGGCTGCGTGGCATCGACCACCAGCTGCGCGGGCAGGCGCAGGCGTTCTCGCAGGCACTGCTGCGCATGGCCCGCGCGGTGCGCATCGCGACCCTGGCCGTGGGCGGCCTGTCGGTCCTGCTGATCAGCCTGATGGCGGTGGCCCTGGCGCGCCGGGTCGGCAAGGACCTGACCGAGCATGAGAGCCGCTTCCGGGCTGCCTTCTACCAAGCCAACGTCGGCATGCTCAAGCTGGATGCCGRCGGCCGGGTGGTGGAGGCCAACCAGGCGATGGCCGACATTCTCGACCATCGTCGGGACGTGCTGCTGCAGATGTCGCTGGCCGAGCTGCTGATGGAGGGCGAGCTGGTGATCGATGAAAGTGGCCGAATCGACTGGGAACGTCAGCTGCGACCGGGCGAACTGCGTTTCCGGCGTCGTGATGGCAGCCTGGTGTGGGGACGCTGGAGTGGCACCGGCGTGCGCACCGCCAGCGGTGGCCTGTCGGTGTTCGCCATCGTCGAGGATGTCAGCCAGAACCATGCGTTGGCACGCGAGATCGAACACCACGCCAGCCATGACCCCCTGACCGGCCTGATCAATCGCCGCGAGATCGAGCGCCTGCTGGAAAAATCGCTGCTGCAGGTCCGCTCCGACGGTGGAACCCATGCACTGGGCTACATCAACCTGGACCACTTCAAGCTGGTCAACGACAGCTTCGGCCACGCGGCCGGCGACCAGATGCTGCGCAGTTTCGCCGAGTACCTGGTCGGTGCGGTGCGCGATGGCGACTGGGTCGGCCGCCTGGGGGCGGACGAGTTCGCGGTGTTCCTTGCCCGCGCCAACCAGGATGAAGCCAAGCGCGTGTTGCAGCGGCTGATCCGCAACCTGGGCCAGGCTACCTTCCCGGTCAGCGAGGGCAGCCCGCAGTTGAGCTGCAGCGTGGGCGTGGTCGAAGTGACGGCCGAGGCGCTGGACGTGAACTGGTTGATGAGCGCGGCCGACAGCGCGTGTTATGCGGCCAAGCAGGCCGGTCGCAACCGCGTGCATTGCTTCAACGAAAACCGGCTGGCCCTGGAGGAGCGACGGCTGGAGGCCGAACGCCTGCAGGGCGTCAGTCGCGCCATGGCCGAGAACCGGATGCTGTTGTATGCGCAGCGCATCGCCAAAGTGGGTGATCCGTCCTACCTGCACTACGAGGTGCTGGTACGCATGCGTGACAGTGACGGCGTGC
>NZ_JBFRFE010000545.1:0-3023 GCF_052114665.1 Stenotrophomonas sp. 2YAF22
TGGCATCACGCTTGTACAGATCGGCAAAGGTCGACTTGATGGCGAACTTGCCATCGACCAGGTTCGAAGTGGCAGCCACTTCCGGCGCACAGGCGGCGGTCAGGAAGCGGGTGAACATTTCGCTGGTGCCGCTGCTTTCCGGACGGTAGACCACCTGGATCGGGCCACTGCGGTTGGCATCGATGGTCGACCAGTCAGTGATCGCACCGGAGAACACGCCACAGATCTGTGCCACGCTCAGGTCAACCGCCGAACCGGCCTTGTTGAACGGAATGGTCACCGAGGTAGCCACCGACGGCACCTGGATCAGGTTGCCATAGCGGTTGGCATTGCTGGCCTGGTTGTAGGTGGTGGTGTAGGTGCTCAGTTCGGTCGAGCTCAACACCGAGTCGCTGCCGGCAAAGTGCACGGTGCCGGTGGTCGAGAACAGCTGCGAATCATTCTGCAGGAAGGCCTTCTTGCCGGTGCCCGAACCGGTCACGGCGTAGCTGAAGTTGCTCGGCAGGATGCTGTCGGCCTGACCCTTGTAGAGGTCGGCCGGCAACGAAGCGCCGCCACCGGTAACGGTCTGCGCCGACGCGGCACCGGCAGTGGCGAGCAGCGCGGTAGCAACCAGCGCGGCCAGGGTCTTGTACTTGTTCATGATCTTCTCCTGAAGGGTTTACTGCGAAGGTGAAACACCAAGGGAGGAACGGTCACTACACGCCTGCTGCCGCCGAGGGCCTCCCAGCCCACTCTGCGGCGACAGGGACATGCTGGTCGTCGCCGATGACAGGCCGCTTAAGAAACCTGTGGAAGATCGGAAAAAGGTGTGGAGGATTGTGTGGAGAAACCGGGTTTCAGTAGATCCACGCCATGCGTGGATGCACGTCACTGCACCAGCTGGTTCATTTCCATGATCGGCATCAGCACGGCCAGCACGATGGTCAGCACCACGCCCCCCATCACCAGGATCATCGTGGGCTCCAGCAATGCAGTGAGTGCCATCGCGCGGCGTTCGATCTCGCGCGAGATGGTCTGTGCAGCGCGGTCGAGCAACGGCGCCAATGAACCGGTCTTCTCGCCACTGGCCACCAGATGCACCAGGATCGGCGGATACACTTTCTGCACCTTCAGCGCAGCGCCAAGCGAAGTACCTTCGCGCACGCGTGCGGCCACATCAGCGGCACAGCGCGCCAGCAGCGCATTGCCCAGTGTCTGCCGTGCGGCGTCCAGTGCGCGCAGCAAGGGCACACCGGCATCAAGCAGGATCGCCAGTGTCGATGCGAAGCGTGCGCTGTTCACGCCCAGCACGAAGCGACCCACCATCGGTACGCGCAGCAGCAGGGTGTCCCAGCGCAGGCGAAGATTCGGCCGCCGCAGGGCCAGCCGCCAGCCCACCACGAGTGCGCCGACGCCTATCCCCGTCCATACGCCCCACGCGCGTACGAAAGCACTGGCCGCCAGCATCACCTGGGTCAGCATCGGCAGCGTCTGCCGCGCCTGCACGAATGCAGTCACCACCTGGGGCACCACGTAGCTGAGCAGGAAGATCACGATCGCCACTGATACCAGGCTGATCGCTGCCGGGTAGATGAACGCCGTCAGCACCTTCGCCTGCAGCGCGTTGCGCTCTTCGATGTAGTCGGCCAGGCGCTCCATCACCCGTGCCAGATCGCCGGAATCCTCACCGGCGCCCACCAGGGCACGATAGATCCCAGGGAAATCGCGCGGCCGCGCCGACAGCGCCACGGTCAGCCGCTGACCGGCGCGCACGTCGGCACGCACTGCGGTGAGCGCCTGCGCAACGTGCGGGCGTTCGGCCTGCTCGATCACCGCGCTCAGCGCGCTTTCCAGCGGCAGGCTGGCGGCCAGCAGACTGGCCAGTTGCCGTGTGGCCCAGGCCAGTTCGCTGGCCGACAGCCTGCGCGTGCCCCAGCCACTGCCGGCATTGCGTGCGGCTGATACCTGTACCGGTGTCAGCCCACGCCCGCGCAGTTGCTGGCGCACGCCGCGCGCGCTGTCCGCGTCCAGCTGCCCCTTCTCGATGCGCCCCTGTGCGTTGGCGGCCTGGTAGTCGAACAGTGCCATGCGCGCCTCAATCGTCGCCGGTCACGCGCAGGATCTCCTCCAGCGTGGTCACCCCGCTGTCGACCCAGCGCTGCCCGTCCTGGCGCAGGGTGCGCATGCCGGCGCGCCGCGCGGCCTCGCGCAGCGCGGGTTCGCCCTGCCCTTCATGGATCAGTGCCCGCACGCGCTCATCCACCACGAACAGTTCGTGGATACCGGTGCGCCCGCGGTAGCCGCTGTTCGCACAGGCGGGGCAGCCTACGGCCCGCCACACGGTGCGGCCCTCGGCATCCACTTCGGCACACCGGCACTGCAGGCACAGCCTGCGCACCAGCCGCTGCGCCAGCACGCCACGCAACGATGAGGCCAGCAGGAAAGGTTCCACGCCCATGTCCGCCAGTCGGGTCACCGCCGAAATCGCATCATTGGTATGCAGCGATGCCAGCACGCCGTGGCCGGTCAGCGACGACTGCACCGCGATCTGCGCCGTTTCCAGGTCACGGATCTCACCGATCATGATGGTGTCCGGATCCTGGCGCAGGATCGCGCGCAACGCCGTGCCGAAACTCATGCCGATGCGCGCGTTGACCTGGATCTGGCCGATGCCGGCGAAGTCGTACTCCACCGGGTCTTCCACCGTGAGGATGTTGCTGGTGCTGCTGTCGAGCTGCCCCAGTGCCGCATACAGCGATGTGGTCTTGCCGCTGCCGGTCGGCCCGGTCACCAGCACGATGCCATGCGGCTGGCGGATCAATCCGGTGAAGGTGGCCAGCGTATCGTCGGCCATGCCGAGGCGTTGCAGCTGCAACCGCCCGGCATCCTTTTCCAGCAGGCGCAGCACCGCCCGTTCGCCGTGCCCGGTGGGCACGGTGGAGACGCGGATATCCAGCGGCCGGCCCCCCACGCGGATCGCAATGCGCCCATCCTGCGGCAGGCGCTTCTCGGCGATATCCAGGTGGGCCATGATCTTGATG
>NZ_JBFRFE010000546.1:0-3019 GCF_052114665.1 Stenotrophomonas sp. 2YAF22
GGACCGTTGGCGCCATGGATGGCGCCATCGAGCCCCCAGGGATGGGTTTACGGCGTGTCCTGCACCCCCACACCTCCCCGCCCAACCAACAGACAACCCAGAGCCGGCTGTTGCTGCTGAGGTTGCCGGCCAGCGGCCGGCACTACCGCGTCGGCAGGTGCAGGGCGCAGCCCTGCCGAAAAACCCTTACAGCGGCAGCGGTGCCTGCGCCGGATCGATCCGACCCTCGCCCCGGGTGATCTTCTTGAACTCGGCGCGGCTGACCGACACATAGCGCTCGTTGCCGCCGATCTCCACCTGCGGGCCGTCCTGCACGGCATGGCCGTGTTCGTCCACGCGCACGGTCATGGTCGCCTTCTTGCCGCTGTGGCAGATCGTCTTGATCTCCTGCATCTCGTCGGCCCAGGCCAGCAGGTACTGGCTGCCCTCGAACAACTCGCCGCGGAAATCGGTGCGCAGGCCATAGCACAGCACCGGGATGCGCAACTGGTCGACCACCTCGCTGAGCTGCCAGACCTGGCTGCGGCTGAGGAACTGCGCCTCGTCCACCAGCACGCAGCCCAGCGGCCCGTTGGCCTGCAGATCCTGCGTGACCCACTGCTGCAGGTCGGTGTCGCGTTCGAAGGCCATGCCGTCGGCGCGCAGGCCGATCCGCGAGGCGACCACGCCCGCGCCGGCACGGTCGTCCAGGCGCGGGGTCAGGATCGCCACGCGCATGCCGCGCTCGCGGTAGTTGTGCGCGCTCTGCAGCAGGGTGGTGGTCTTGCCGGCGTTCATCGCCGAATAGTAGAAATAGAGCTTGGCCATCGGCCGATTGTACGACGCCACCCGGCACCGGCCGAAGCCGTTCAGCAAGCCCACCGGCCGGCGGCTGTGGCCGCCATCAACGCCCGCTACAATCCCCACCCAATGCACGGTCTCAATCCCCCCCAAGCTGCCGCCGTCCTCCACATCGAAGGACCGCTGCTGGTGCTCGCCGGCGCCGGCAGTGGCAAGACGCGCGTGATCGTGGAGAAGATCGCCCACCTGATCGGCTGTGGCCGTTACCCGGCCAAGCGCATCGCCGCGATCACCTTCACCAACAAGTCGGCCAAGGAAATGCGCGAGCGCGTGGCCAAACGCCTGCGCGAGCAGGATGCCGATGAAGTGACCATCTGCACCTTCCATGCGCTGGGCCTGAAGTTCCTGCAGATCGAGCATGCCGCCGTCGGGCTCAAGCGCGGTTTCTCGATCTTCGATGCCGATGACGCGGCCGCGCAGATCAAGGACCTGATGTACGGCGCCAAGCCGGACGACATCGAGGACATGAAGAACCTGGTGTCGCGCGCCAAGAACGCCGGCCTGTCGCCGGAACAGGCGATGGCCGCCGCGCGCAGCAATCGCGAAAAGGAAGCGGCCGGCATCTACGAGCGCTACCAGTTGCGCCTGAGCGCGTTCAACGCAGTGGACTTCGACGACCTGATCCGGTTGCCGGTGCAGATCCTGGAAGAGAACCCGGACATCGCGCTGGCCTGGCGCGAGCGCATCGGCTACCTGCTGGTCGACGAATGCCAGGACACCAACGATGCGCAGTACCGCCTGCTCAAGCAGCTGGCCGGTGACAAGGGCAACTTCACCTGCGTGGGCGATGACGACCAGTCGATCTACGCCTGGCGCGGTGCCAACCCGGAAAACCTGCAGCAGATGGGGCGCGATTACCCGGCGCTGGAAATCATCAAGCTGGAGCAGAACTACCGGTGTTCCAACCGCGTGCTGCGCGCGGCCAACGCGCTGATCGCCAACAATCCGCACGAACACCTGAAGAAGCTGTGGAGCGACCAGGCCGACGGCGAGCGCATCCGTGTGTGGGAGTGCCGCAACAGCGAACACGAGGCCGAGAAGGTCGCCGCCGAGATCGCGTTCGTAGCGCAGACGCGCAACGTGCCGTGGAGCGATTTCTGCATCCTGTTCCGCGGCAACTTCCAGTCGCGTCCGCTGGAAAAGGCCATGCAGCTGCTGCGCATCCCCTACCACCTGACCGGCGGCACCATGTTCCTGGAGCGCCAGGAAGTGAAGGACACGCTGGCCTGGCTGCGGCTGCTGGTGAACCCGGACGACGACACCGCGTTCCTGCGTGCGGTGCAGTCGCCCAAGCGCGAGGTCGGCGCCGGCACCCTGGCCAAGCTGGCCGAACTGGCCTCGGAAAAGGACATGCCGATGGCGCAGGCCGCCGAGGCGATCGGCGCGCTGCAGCAGCTGCCACCGCGCGCGGCCAACAGCCTGGCGCGCTTCACCGACATCCTGCGCGACCTGCGCGCGCAGACGCGGCAGATCAGCTCCGGCGACATGATCCGCAAGGTCGCCAAGGAATCGGGCCTGCTCAGCGAGCTGCGGCAGCAGGCCAAGGAAGAAGCCAGCTACCAGCGTCGCGCCAACAACATCGAAGAACTGGCGCAGTGGTTCGAGGGTGGCCCGCGTGGTGCCACCGCGGCCGATCTGGCCGGCCAGTTGGCGCTGTTGTCGCGCAGTGACAAGGACGAGGGGGGCAACCAGGTGCGGATGATGACCATGCACGCCTCCAAGGGCCTGGAATTCCCCTATGTGTTCATCGTCGGCTGCGAGGATGGCGTGCTGCCGCACCAGGTCAGCCTGGACGAGGGCAATCTGCAGGAAGAGCGGCGCCTGCTGTATGTGGGCATCACCCGCGCCAAGATCCAGTTGTGGATGAGCTACAGCAAGCTGACCCGCAAGTTCGGCGAGCACGTGCGGCTGAAGCCGAGCCGCTTCTTCGAGGAGATCCCGGCCGAGGAGATCCAGCGCGATGGCGCTGATCCGGTTGCGGATGCGGCGCGCAAGAAGGAGCGGGCGACGGCGGGGCTGGCGGCGATCGAGGCGTTGTTCGACTAAGGCGCTCCAACGGCGCCGCCCCTCCGTGGTGGAGCGCGCGTTGGCTACGCGGGCTGGTCGGGGTGGGTTCGCGGGGGACGCCGTGAACCCGTCCCTGGGGGCTTAGCCGCGCCATCCATGGCGCGGATACCCC
>NZ_JBFRFE010000547.1:0-3019 GCF_052114665.1 Stenotrophomonas sp. 2YAF22
GCGGTACAGGGTTCGAACCTGTGACCCCTACCATGTCAAGGTAGTGCTCTACCGCTGAGCTAACCGCCCGTTTGTTGCTTCTGCAGCGCCGCGATTGCGTCGGTGCAGGCCGCGTATATTACGGATGGCGACCGGCAAGCGCAATACTTTTGTGAAGAAAAGCCGTTTTACCGCGTTCAGCCCAGGCTGGCTTCCTTCAGCTGCCTGATCTGGTCGCGGACCCGGGCGGCATCTTCGAATTCCAGGTCCTTGGCATGCTGGTACATCCGCTGCTCCAGCGCCTTGAGGCGAGCGGCCAACTGCGCCGGACTGAGCGACCGGTAGTCGGCCGCATCCTCGGCCACGCCGGAACGGCCTTTGCCCTTGCCCTTGCGGGCCTCCTTCTCAGCGGCATCCGAACGTGCGCCCTCCAGCACATCGACAATCGGCCGCAGGACCGAGCGCGGAATGATGCCGTGTTCCTTGTTGTACTCGACCTGTTTGGCGCGACGACGGTCGGTCTCGTCAATTGCCGCCTGCATCGAACGGGTGATCCTGTCCGCGTACAGGATCGCCTTGCCGCGCACGTTGCGGGCCGCACGGCCGATGGTCTGGATCAACGAACCGGTCGAGCGCAGGAAGCCCTCCTTGTCCGCATCCAGAATCGCCACCAACGAGACCTCCGGCATGTCCAGGCCCTCGCGCAGCAGGTTGATGCCGACCAGCACATCGAACTTGCCCAGACGCAGGTCGCGGATGATCTCCACGCGTTCGACGGTATCGATGTCCGAGTGAAGGTAGCGCACGCGGATGCTGTGCTCGGTCAGGTACTCGGTGAGGTTTTCGGCCATGCGCTTGGTCAGGGTGGTGACCAGCACGCGGTCACCGGCCTTGATCCGCTCGTTGGCCTCGCTCATCAGGTCATCGACCTGGGTGCCGACCGGGCGGATCTCCACCACGGGGTCGATCAGCCCGGTCGGGCGCACGACCAGCTCGGCCATGTCCTCTCCGGCCTCGCGGAATTCATACGGACCCGGTGTCGCCGACACATAGATGCTGCGCGGGCAGCGCGCCTCCCACTCCTCGAAGCGCAGCGGACGGTTGTCCAGCGCCGACGGCAGGCGGAAGCCGAACTCGACCAGGGTTTCCTTGCGCGACCGGTCACCCTTGAACATGGCACCGATCTGCGGAATGGTCACGTGCGATTCGTCGATCACCAGCAGCGCATCAGCCGGCAGGTAATCGAACAGGGTCGGCGGCGGCTCGCCCGCGTTCTTGCCGGTCAAATGCCGCGAGTAGTTCTCGATGCCGTTGCAGAAACCGACTTCGGCCATCATTTCGAGGTCGAACTGGGTGCGCTGGGCCAGGCGCTGCGCCTCGACCAGCTTGTTCTGCGCGTACAGCTGCTCCAACCGCTCCTTCAGCTCGACCTTGATGGTCTCCACCGCCGCCAGCACCCGTTCACGCGTAGTCGCGTAGTGGGTCTTCGGGTACACGGTGAAGCGCATGAGGTTGCGCATGGTCTCGCCGGTGAGCGGATCGAACATCGTGATCTTTTCCACCTCGCCATCGAACAGTTCGATGCGCAGGGCCTCACTGTCCGACTCCGCCGGGAACACGTCGATCACTTCACCGCGCACGCGGAAGGTACCGCGCTGCAGCTCGTATTCGTTGCGCGTGTACTGCAGCTGGGTCAGGTGATTGATCAGGTCGCGCTGGTCGATGCGCTCGCCCTTGGACAGGATCAGGCGCAGCGACAGGTAGTCTTCCGGCGCACCCAGGCCGTAGATGGCCGACACGGTCGCCACCACGATCGCATCCGGTCGCGACAGCAGGGTCTTGGTTGCCGCCAGCCGCATCTGCTCGATGTGCTCGTTGATCGAACTGTCCTTCTCGATGAAGGTGTCCGACGACGGCACGTAGGCTTCCGGCTGGTAGTAGTCGTAATAGCTGACGAAATACTCCACCGCRTTGTGCGGGAAGAACGCCTTGAACTCGCCATACAACTGCGCCGCCAGGGTCTTGTTCGGCGCCATGATCAGCGTCGGCTTCTGGATCTGCTGGATGACGTTGGCAATGGTGTAGGTCTTGCCCGAGCCGGTCACGCCCAGCAGGGTCTGCTTGGCGACGCCGGCTTCGAAATTGCTGGTCAGCTTGGCGATGGCGTTGGGCTGGTCTCCCGCCGGCGAATACGGCGAGACAAGTTGAAAACTGTCGCTCATGGTGTTGCCAGGTCTCGGGGAAGGTGAGTATACGGGGCGTCCGGTGACGGTCGGCTGAGGGGAAGCCTGCCTCAAAGATGGGGGTCTGGCTGATGGTGGCAGTCAAGACCTGCAGCCAACCTGTAGCCATGACTGCGGCCACACACCTCCCCCACCCTGCTCGGTTGGCACGCGGCCTTCACCTGCTGGAACTGGTGAGCGTACTGATGGTGCTGTCGGTGCTCCTGGCCCTGGCCTGGGGACCCTGGCAGCGCACGCTCCGCCACCTGCAAGCGGAATCACTGCGTGCCGAACTGACCAGCAGCCTGGTACTGGCGCGCAATACAGCCATCACCCAGCGCCGAAGAGTGACGGTCTGCGGGTCGGCCGATGGTGTCAACTGCAGCAACGCATGGAGCCAAGGGTGGCTGGTACGGACGGAACCCTCGCCATGGGCAGCCGCGACTGCCGCCGCCGTCATCCATGTGCGGGATCGCATACCGCCGCCTGTGCGGATGGAATCCAGCCAACATCGGCGACATGTGCAGTTCCTGCCGGATGGCCGCAACGCCGGCACCAATCAGTCGCTGCTGCTCTGCGTGAACGGCAAAGAACACAGCAGGGTGATCATCAACGTCGGCGGACGCGTACGCAGCGAACGGCCACGAACTGAAAAACCTTGCTGAATGCGGCCGATGGCGGATCGAAGAACGAAAAAAACCGCGATTTCTCGCGGCTTTTTCGAATCTGGCGCCCGAAGTTGGACTCGAACCAACGACCCCCTGATTAACAGTCAAGTGCTCTAACCGGCTGAGCTATTCGGGCGGGGAGGCGCATTC
>NZ_JBFRFE010000548.1:0-3018 GCF_052114665.1 Stenotrophomonas sp. 2YAF22
GTTTACACGGTGACGCGCGACCTGCTGCGCCGTTTCGGCCCGCGCCGGGTGTTCAACACGCTGCTGGACGAGACCATGATCCTGGGCATGGCCCAGGGGCTGGCCAACATGGGCATGCTGCCGATCCCGGAAATCCAGTACCTGGCCTACCTGCACAACGCCATCGACCAGGTACGTGGCGAGGCCTGCTCGCTGCAGTTCTTCTCCAACGACCAGTTCCGCAACCCGATGCTGGTACGGGTGGCCGGGCTGGGCTACCAGAAGGGGTTCGGCGGCCATTTCCACAACGACAATTCGATCACGGCGCTGCGTGACATCCCGGGACTGGTGGTGGGCTGTCCGTCGCGTGGCGATGATGCGGTGATGATGCTGCGCACATTGGCGGCATTGGCCCGCGTGGATGGCCGGGTAGCGGTGTTCCTGGAACCGATCGCCCTTTACATGACCAAGGATCTGCACGCGACCGGCGACGGCCAGTGGTTGTTCGACTACCCTGCGCCCGGGCAGGCGCTGGTGCTGGGCGAGGGCAGGGTGTACTCGCCGGATGCCACCGATCTGGTGATCTTCACCTACGGCAACGGTGTGCCGATGGCGCTGCGTGCAGCGGTCGCCATCGAGCAGCAGCTGGGCTGGCAGGTGCGTGTGGTCGACCTGCGCTGGCTGGTGCCGTTGAATGCGGCCTTCATCGGCGCCCAGGCCGCCACTGCGCAGCGGGTGCTGGTGCTGGACGAGGGGCGGCGGAGTGGTGGCGTCGGCGAAGGCGTGATCACCGCGCTGGTCGAGGCCGGCCATGGCCACCTGCCCGTGCGCCGGGTCTGCGGTGCCGATACCTATACGCCACTGGCGGGGGCAGCAATGTTCGGGCTTCCAAGCGACAATGCGGTGATTGGCGCCGCCCTCGACCTGGCGCAGGAACCCTGATGCATGTGTGGATTGGCAGGTATGTTGTTGCCGGCGGCACAGACGCCGGCCGAGGTCCTGCAGGCGCAGGCGCAGGCCATGGGCCAGGCGCTGCACCATCGCGGGCCGGATGACGGCGGTACCTGGGTAGATGCCGCCGCTGGCATTGCCCTGGCCCACCGGCGCCTGAGCATCCTCGATCTTTCACCGCTGGGCCACCAGCCGATGGCCTCGGCCGACGGCCGCTATGTGATGGCCTACAACGGCGAGGTCTACAACTTCGCCACGCTGCGCGCCGAACTGGAGCCGCTGGGGCATGCGTTCCGTGGCCATTCCGATACCGAGGTGCTGTTGGCCGCGATCCTGCAGTGGGGCGTCGAGGACACCCTGCAGCGCGCCAACGGCATGTTTGCCATCGCCCTGTGGGACCGCCAGGAACAGTGCTTGTGGCTGGCCCGCGACCGGGTCGGCAAGAAGCCGCTGTACTACGGCTGGGCCGGTGATGCCCTGGTGTTCGGCTCGGAGCTGAAGGCGCTCTGGCAGCACCCGGATTTCGACAACGATATCGACCGCGATGCGCTGACGCTGCTGCTGCGGCTGGATTACATCCCGGCACCGCACAGCATCCACCAGCGCTGCTACAAACYGATGCCCGGGCGCGTGCTGCGGCTGGATGCGGCGACGGTGGCGGCCGGGGCCAGCGCCCATCGGCCCGAGCAGGCGCAGCGTCCGTACTGGGACGCGCGCGCGCGCATGCAGGCGGCACTGGCCACACCGTTCCAGGGCCGCATCGAGGAGGCCGAGGAGCAGCTGGATGGCCTGCTGCGGGATGCGGTGGCGCTGCGCATGGTCGCCGATGTGCCGGTGGGCGTGTTCCTGTCCGGCGGCACCGATTCGTCGCTGGTGGCGGCGCTGATGCAGGCGCAGAGCGGGCAGCCGGTGCACAGCTTCAGCATCGGCTTCAGCGGCTCGCACCACGACGAGGCACCGTTGGCCAGGGAACTGGCTACCCACCTTGGCTGTGATCACACCGAGCTGTATGTCAGTGGCGCCGATGCGTTGGCGGTGGTGCCGCAGCTGCCGGCGATGTTCGACGAACCCTTTGCCGATGCCTCGCAGGTGCCGACCGCGCTGGTCGCCCGCCTCGCCCGCCAGGGCGTGACCGTTGCGTTGTCCGGCGATGGCGGCGATGAGCTGTTCTTCGGCTATACCCGCTATGTGCGTGCGCTGCGCAACTGGCAGATGCTGGGACGGGTGCCCGCGCCGCTGCGGCGTTGGATGGGCGCGCGTGCGCATCAGCAGGGCGAGGCGTCGCGCACCGGCGGGCTGGCCGCGTTGCTGGCCGAAACCGGCGCACGTGGTATCGGCGATGTGTATCGCAACCGCATCTCGCGCTGGCGCGATCCGGCGGCCGCGGTGATCGGTGCACGCGAGGCGGGCAGCTTCTACGATCTGGCCGATCCGCTGCATGGTGCCGGTACGCCGGCCGACGCGATGATGCTGGCCGACTTCGTCAGCTATCTTCCCGATGATCTGCTGTGCAAGGTCGACCGCACATCGATGGCGGTCAGCCTGGAGGCACGTGCGCCCTTGCTGGACTGGCGCGTGGCCGAGTTCGCGTGGTCGCTGCCGCTGGGCTTCAAGCGCAGTGAGTCGACCAGCAAGGTGCTGCTCAAGCGCGTGCTGGGGCGGTACGTGCCGCAGTCGATGGTGCACCGGCCCAAGCGTGGATTCGGCGCACCGGTCAGTGATTGGCTGAAGGGCGATCTGAAGCCCTGGGCGGACGAGCTGTTGCAGCCGGCGCGACTGGAACGCGAAGGCGTGCTGTCGGCCGCCGCCGTGCAGCCGCTGTGGCAGCAGTTCCTGGGCGGCCAGCGCAAGTGGCACACGCACCTGTGGAACGTGCTGATGTTCCAGGCCTGGCAGGACCACTGGCGGCAGGTGCGCGCAGGCGTGAAGCGCGCTTGATCTTCACCGGCGGGGAAGGGCGCGGCGGCTAGGCTGGCCCTCCCGCACCGTGAGGAGTATGTCCTGATGTCCGTCCCCACCATTGCTGTATTCGTCGGCAGCCTGCGCAAGGACTCATGCAACCGCAAGCTGGCCCGCGCGCTGGAGAAA
>NZ_JBFRFE010000549.1:0-3009 GCF_052114665.1 Stenotrophomonas sp. 2YAF22
GTCGTACGCGACCGCGCCGAGGCTGCCCGGCTGGGTCTTGTCGGCAAAGATGTTCACGTGCTCGCTGCCGTACTGGAAATGCTGCTCGCGCTTGTCCAGGGTGGCGAAGCTGGTGCCGGCGTAGTTGGCTTCGTAGCCGAGCACGCGGTCCAGTTCCAGCGGGTGGCCGATCGACTCGTGGATGGTCAGCCAGGTGTGCGACGGATCCAGGATCAGGTCGTACTTGCCGGGCTTCACCGACGGCGCCTTCAGCTTCTCCTGCGCCTGCTTGGCCGCCGCGATGGCATCTTCCTTCATGTCGTAGGACGAGCCGTAGTTGACCACGCCATTGGGCGTGAGCACCTTGCCGGCAGCTGCGCCATCGAGGTACTCGTAGCCCAGGCCCATCGGTGCGGACAGGCCTTCGCGGGTGCGGAACTTGCCGCTGGCCTTGTCGATGGCGGTGATCGTCATCGGTGCCCAGATGCGGTGCACGTCCTGGTCGATGTAGGAACCGTCGGTGGAGGCGAAGTACTTCTGCTCGTTCACCAGGAACAGCATCGAGTTGACGAAGCTGGCGCCGGCGCCCATCGCCGCGGCGTTGACGTCCAGCAGCAGGTCGACCTTCTCCTTGATCGGCACCTCCATCGCATTCTTGCGGATCGGCGTCTTCCAGCTGACCTCGCCCACGCCCGGCGCCTTGGCCAGCTGCACCGGCGCGGTCTGCACGCCCGCGTTGGCCTTGGCGATCGCCGCCGCCTGCTGCGCGGCACGGGCCACGTCGGCGGTGCTGAGCGCATTGGTGGCGGCAAAGCCCCAGGCGCCGTTGACGATCACGCGGATGCCCACACCGGTGGACTCGGTGTTGACCACGTTCTGCACCTTGTCCTCGCGGGTGATCACGAACTGCCGCAGGTAGCGGCCGATGCGCACGTCGCAGTAGGTGGCGCCGGCGCTGCGCGCAGCCTGCAGGGCGGCGTCGGCCAGGCGCTTCTTCAGCGCAGGGTCGAGGCTGGACTGCAGTTGCTCGGCGGCGATCGCCTTGCCGAAGAACGACGGCACGATCAGGCCGCCAGCGGTAAGCCCGGTCAGGGCCAGGAAGTCACGTCTGTGCAAGGCTGCTCTCCATGAAGGACGGGTGGCTCAAGCGCCGAGACTGCGCGCGGTGTTGATGATGTTGATGCCGTTGAAACGGGTGGTGGACGAACCGTGCGAGACCGCCGACACCTGGCCGGGCTGGCCCTTGCCGTCGAAGAACGAACCGCCAAGGCGGAAGTCGCGTTCATCGCAGATGGCGCTGCAGGCGTTCCAGAACTCCGGCGTGCGGATCTGGTAGGCCGCATCCTCGACCATGCCGGTGATCTTTCCGTTCCTGATCTGGTAGTACAGCTGGCCGCCGAACTGCGCGTTGTAGCGCTGCTGATCGATGGAGTACGAGCCGCGGCCGTGGATGTAGATGCCGTTCTCCACGTCCTTGATCATGTCCTCCACGCTGAGCGGCGTCCTGCCCGGCGCCAGCGAGACATTGGCCATGCGCTGGAACTGCACGCTGGACCACGAGTCGGCATAGCTGCAGCCATGCGAGGCGTCGCGGCCGAGGATGTGCGCCTCATCGCGGGTGGCCTGGTAGTCGACCAGGATGCCGTCGCGCACCAGGTCCCAGCGCTGGGTCTTCACCCCTTCGTCGTCGTAGCCGACCGCGCCGAGGCTGCCCGGCTGGGTCTTGTCGGCGAAGAAGGTGACGATGTCGCTGCCCCAGCGGAAACCGGCATCGCGCTTGTCCAGGGTGGCGAAGCTGGTGCCGGCGTAGTTGGCCTCGTAGCCGAGCACGCGGTCCAGTTCCAGCGGGTGGCCGACATTCTCGTGGATGGTGAGGAACAGGTTGGACGGATCCAGCACCAGGTCGTACTTGCCGGGCTTCACCGAGGGCGCCTTCAGCTTCTCGCGCGCCTGGCGGGCGGCGGCGATGGCGTCCTCGACCGGGTCATAGGAATCGCGGTACGCAGTGATGCCACCGGGCAGCTGCACCTTGCCGCGTGCATCGCCATCAAGGAACTCGTAGCCCATGCCCATCGGCGAAGACAGGCCGGCGCGGGTGCGGAACTTGCCGCTGGCCTTGTCGATGGCGGTGGCGGTGAACGGCAGCCAGATACGGTGGATGTCCTGGTCGATGAACGAACCGTCGCTGGAAGCGAAGTACTTCTGCTCGTTGACCAGGAACAGGGTGGAATTGATGAAGTCGGCACCCGCATTCAGTGCGGCCGCATTGAGCGCCAGCAGCAGCTCGACCTTGTCCTGGATGGGCACTTCCATCGCATTGCGGCGGATGGGCGTCTGCCAACGCACCTCGCCGACSGCCGGGGTGGGCGCCAGCTGCACCGGGCGGGTCTGGATGCTGGCATTGGCGCGGGCGATGGCGGTGGCCTGTTCGACGGCGGTGCGCACCGCCGCTTCGGTCTGCTGGTGGGTAGCGGCGAAACCCCAGGCACCGTTGACGATCACCCGCACGCCCACACCGGATGATTCGCGGTTGGTCACGTTGCCGACCTGGTGCTCGCGGGTGATCACCGACTGGTTGAGGTAGCGGCCGATGCGCACGTCGCAGTAGCTGGCCTTGGCCGAACGCGCGGCGGCGAGGGCGACCTCGGCCAGGCGCCGGCGCTTGGCCGGGTCGACCGGGGCCAGCAACTGCTCGGCGGCGATCAGCCGCGAATGCGGCAGGACCAGGCCCGCCAGGCCCAGACCGGAAAATGCCAGGAACTCACGTCGTTGCACTGCGTCTCTCTCTCACTTCCGTGCGGCCGGCAAAGGACCGATCCGATCACGTCAACTCCTCGACTTTCGCCAGCGGCGGACATTCGGGCAAGTGACTGCAGTCATGGTCGGGGAGGGTTTCGGCAGGGCTTGCAGCCCTGCACCTGCTGTAGTGCCGGCCGCTGGCCGGCAACCTCAGCAGCAACGTCAACGTCAAAAGCGGGCATTCCGTGGGTGGGCGGGGCGGTGTCGGAGTGCGGGGACGCCGTGAATCCG
>NZ_JBFRFE010000550.1:0-3007 GCF_052114665.1 Stenotrophomonas sp. 2YAF22
GACGGCGCGGGAACTCGCTGCGCTCAGACACCCGCGCCTCTTCGCCCTCGCCGGMCCTGCGGTGCTCGGCTCGCTTSAAGGCGGACTCGAGAAGCAGAGCAAAAGCATCCACGCATGGCGTGGATCTACTGGGTGCACCTGTGGACTTTGACTTGGGTCCGCCTTGAAGCGAGCCGAGCACCGCAGGGGAATCAGGGGCGAAGAGGTGCCGATGTCTGAGCGCAGCGAGTTCGGCACCGGCCCCTGATTCGCCGAGGAGCGCAGGGCACCGATGCGCAGCATCGGCTCGCGGCCGGCGGAACGTTTCTTTTGGTTACTTTTCTTTGCGTACAAAGAAAAGTGACACCCATGAACCGTGATCAACCTTCAGCAAGCAACAGAAGAAGCAAAACTAAAGCACTCGCCGCGTCGCCACCCGCAGGTGCATCGGGAATCCCAGGGCAGCTTCCTCGGCCATCACCGCTTGCAGGCCGGGGCCCCACTCCGACTCCGGCAGGATGTTGAATCCTTCGCTGGCATAGAAAGCCGCATTCCACGGCACATCGGACAGCGTCGTCAGCACTGCGGCAGCGTAACCACGCATCTTTGCCTCGGCCAGCGCATGCCGCAGCAACGCTCGCCCGTAACCACGCCGCGCGTGGCCGGGATCAACATCCATCTGCAGCACATGGAAATCGCCGTCGAGCGCACCGCCCAGCAGGTAGCCGGCGATGCCGCCATCGGCGCCTTCGATGATCCACAACTGGCCACGCTGCAGCCCAGCCTGCAACGTGGGGAGGTCCAGCCCATGGCCGGCGAACACCGGGTGCGCCTCGTGCCCGCGCAGCAGTTCACCCGCACGCTGTTCGATGCGGGGCAACGCGTCGAGTTCGTCGGCGCGCGGTGGTCTCGGCTCAGCTTTTCTTGATGGGTCGCTGCCAGCCATCGATCGTTTCCTGACGCGCACGGGCCACGGTCAGCTTGCCGTCCGGCGCAGTGCGGGTGATGACCGAACCTGCAGCAATCGTCGCCCCTTCACCGATCAGCACCGGCGCCACCAGCGAGCTGTTGGAGCCGATGAAAGCGTTGTCGCCGATGGTGGTGGTCGACTTGTTCACGCCGTCGTAGTTGCAGGTGATGGTGCCCGCACCGATGTTGACCTTGCTGCCGATCACCGCGTCACCCAGGTAGGTCAGATGGTTGGCTTTGCTGCCCACCCCCAAGGTGACCTTCTTGGTTTCCACGAAGTTGCCCACGTGCACGCCATCGGCCAGCACGGTGCCCGGGCGCAGGCGCGCGAACGGGCCGATCTGGGCCGCACCCTCGCTGATGACGCCTTCCACATCGCAGTGCGCACGCACTTCGGTGCCCGCGCCGAGTGTGACGTCCTTCAGCCGGGTGAACGGGCCGATGGTCACGCCATCGCCGAGCACCACCTTGCCTTCAAGAATCACATCGACATCGATCATCACATCGCTGCCTACGACCACCTCACCACGGATATCGACCCGCGCCGGATCGCGCACGCGTGCGCCCTGGATGCACAGCGCGCGGACCGCGCGCCGCTGCCAGGCCCGTTCCAGCTGCGAGAGCTGCCATGGATCATTCGCGCCTTCGGCATCCTGCGCATCGGCCACCAGGGCCATCTCCGCCGGAGTGAACTCGCGGGCGGCAAAGGCGAATACATCGGTCAGGTAGTACTCGCCCTGCGCGTTGCTGTTGGACAGCTGCGACAGCCAGCGGCGCAGCGCCGTCGATTCGGCAGTGATGATGCCGGTGTTGATGATGCGCACCCGACGCTGTTCATCGTCGGCGTCCTTCTGCTCAACGATCGCCCCGACCTTGCCTTCGGCATCGCGCAGCACGCGACCATAGCCAGTGGGATCCTCGACATCGGCCACCAGCACGGCCAGCCGGCCCGGCTGGGCCAGCAGGTCGCGCAGGGTCTGCGCACGGATCAACGGCACATCGCCGTACAACACCAGCACCTGTGCGGCGTCGGGCACCTCCGGCATGGCCTGGGCAACGGCGTGGCCGGTGCCCAGCTGCTGCGCTTGTTCCGCCCACAACAGGTCCGGCTGGTCAGCGAAGTAGTGCTGCACCTGGTCCCCGCCGTGGCCGTACACCACGTGGATGGCAGCCGGCTGCAGTTCGCGCGCCGTGGCGATCACATGCGCCAGCATCGGCTGCCCGGCAATCGGCTGCAGTACCTTGGGCAGCACCGATTTCATGCGCTTGCCGGCGCCAGCGGCGAGGATGATGACGTGCAGGGGTTGGGTCATGGAGGGGGGCCGCGCAGCGGCGGCGATCTGAGGACTGGCTGATAGGATAGCCGAGCTCATTCCCTGCCTGACGTGAACCGTGCGCTGCCTGAAGGAACGATTGCTCGATCTGCTGTACTGGATGGGCCCGCTGTTGCCGGGCGGCACCGGGAAGGCACGGCCATGACCCTCGTCCGCCAGGGCAGCTCATACATCGTCATCGGGCTGGTGCAGCTGCTGCTGGACTGGCTGGTGTTCGTGGGCAGCACCGCACTCGGGGTGCCCGTCGCCCCTGCCAACGTCGTCGGCCGTCTGGCCGGCATGCTGCTCGGCTTCTGGCTCAACGGCCGCTATACCTTTGCTGCCGCCGGCCAACAGCGCCTGGGCTGGAAGCGCTTCGCGCGCTTCCTCCTGCTTTGGATGCTGCTGACCGCGGCCAGCACCCTGCTGGTGACTGCGGCCGACCATGCATTGGGACTGCAGTACGCGTGGCTTGCCAAGCCGCTGGTGGAAGGTGGTCTGGCGCTGGTGTCGTTCATGCTGCTGCGGCACGTGGTGTACCGCTGACCTGCGTTCAGTGAAGGCCACTGTCGCCGGCCAGGCGCACGCTCAATCCCTCGCGCCACAACTGCAGCGGGCTGTAACGCAACTGCACCTGATGGCGGCCTGCCGGCACGCACAGCGCATGGAACAGGCCATTGCCACGCAGCAGCGGCAGTACGGTGCCATCGGGCAAGCGGGCCTGCCAGCCACGGGCAGTCACCTCG
>NZ_JBFRFE010000551.1:0-2998 GCF_052114665.1 Stenotrophomonas sp. 2YAF22
GGCTCGCAACGGCGACCACAGGTCGCTGCTCACTTCGCCCCTCCAGGCCAGCTGCCATAGCGCCAGCTGGAAGTCCTCGGCCGCCGCCGCACTACCGGCCAGGCGTGACTGCACCTGCGTGGCCAGCTGCCGCGCGAAGTAGGCGCCGCCATCGGCCAGGACCTGCACGATGGCGTCCTGCATCGGTGTACGTAGCGCCGGATCCGCTTCCGGCAGCAGCGGCAACGTTTCGGCGGCATGTTCCTGCAGGTGCAGCGACACCAGGCCGTCGTCGTCACCCAGCCGCCCGTGCCCGGCCCACAGCACCCTGCCGGTGGCCAGCAGCTCATCAAGCAGGGCCGGTGCGTAGTCGCGCACCCGGGCCGGCAGGACCTGGTGTTCCCACACCGAAACCGGCAGCGGCAACCCCGCCAGCTGCTCGACCACACGGGCAACGCCGTCRCTGCCCTCAAGCATGGCCGCTACGGCACCATTGCGGGCATGCCCGGCGCCGCCTTCCAGCAACACCCCCTGCCCCTCCAGCAGCAGGCGCACATAGGCTGCCGGTGGCACCGGCCGGGTGGCTTCACGTGCGGCCTGCAGCGAACGCAGGCGCAGACGCTGCAACACATCTTCGCTGACCCATTCGTGCACTACATCCGGCGACGGATGCCCCCCCTCATTTCCCTGCTGTCGCCGCGCTGCGCCGAAATTGCCACGCAGCACCCGCCCCTGCTCCTGCAGCCTTTTCAGCGCGCCGTCGACCACCGCCACACCCAGCCCGAACCGCKTGGCCAGCGCSCTGCTGGTGAAGGGCGCATGCGTACGTGCGTGGCGGGCCAGCAGATCGCCGAGGGGATCGGGCATGCCTGCAAGAAACACCTCGGGCAGCCCGCCCGGCAGCGCCGTACCCAACGCATCGCGCACACGTGCGGCGTCCTCCACGGCGACCCACTGCGTGTGGCCGGCAATTGAAGCCGGGATGGCGCGCTGCTGCGCCTGCAGCGCTGCCAGGTGCACTTCCACGCATTCCGGATCGGACAGGCGCAGCGCCAGGTCCAATGCAGGCAACGGTCCCAGCTCGCGCAGCAGGTCGGACACGCCTTCCATGCCATGGGCCCTGCGCGCAGGTTCCAGCCGCTGCAGTTCACGTTCAACCTGATCGACCACCCCCGCATCCAGCAGTTCGCCCAGGTCTACCTGGCCCAGCAGCTCGGCGAGCAGGCCACTGTCCAGTGACAGCACCGAGGCGCGGCGCTCGGCCAGCGGCACGTCCGCCTCGTACATGAACTCGGCGACATAGCCGAACAGCAGATTGGCCGCAAACGGCGAAGGCACCTCGGTCGCGACGTCCAGCAACTGCACCTGGCCGCGTTGAACGCGTTGCATCAGCGCGTCCAGCGCATCCAGGTCGTAGACATCCTGCAGGCACTCGCGGGCGGTCTCGATCAGGATCGGGAACTCCGCATGGGCCTGCGCGATTTCCAGCAACTGGCCGGCGCGCAGGCGCTGCTGCCACAGCGGCGATCGACGCCCCGGCGTGCGACGCGGCAACAGCAGTGCGCGCGAGGCACACTCGCGGAAGCGCGCCGCGAACAGTGCCGAATGACCGACCGCCGCGGTGATCGTGCGGCGCAACCGCTCCGGTTCGAACACGAACATGTCCGCCCCCGGAACGCGCCCGGTACTGTCGGGAATCCGCGCGATGATGCCATCGTCGCTGGCGACCACTGCCGGGTCGATGCCCCAGCGTTCGCGCAATCGTGCTGCCACCGCCAATGCCCACGGATCATGCACGCGGCGGCCATACGGCGAATGCAGCATCACCCGCCAGTCGCCCAGCTCGTCGCGGCAGCGTTCCACCACCAGACGCAGATCGGTGGGCAGCACGCCCGTGGCCTGCCGCTGCTCGGCGACCAGGCCGAGCATGTTGCTGATCGCGTTGGCGTCCAGGCCACTAGCCTGCAGGCGTGCGTGCAGCGCCTTCGAAGGGGTGTCACCGCCATCGATGTCAGCCTCGATCACGGCGAGAAACGCGCCGATGGCCTGTCCCAGTTCGGCAGGGCGGCCGACACCTTCGCCACGCCAGAACGGCAGGCGCGCCGAACGTCCGGGTGCGGGCGTCACCACCACCTGATCGTGGGTGATCTGGTCGATCCGCCATGAGGTCGCGCCCAGCGTGATCACATCATTCACCCGCGACTCGTGGACCATCTCCTCGTCCAGCTCACCGACGCGACGCGATCCGGCCCGCTCTTCTCCTTCAGGCAGCACCACGCTGTACATGCCACGGTCGGGAATGGTGCCGCCGCTGGTAACCGCCAGTTGCTTCGCACCAGGGCGAGCGCTGAGCTCACCGCTCTGCCGGTTCCATACCAGCCGCGGCCGGAAGCCGGCGAAATCCTCGGACGGATAGCGGCCGGAAAGCATGTCCAGGACGGCGTCGAAAGCACTGCGCGGGAGTGAGCGGTACGGCGCGGCTCGGCGTACCCGGGCATACCAGGCATCGGCCTGCCACGGCTCCATCGCCACCGCCGCCACCGTCTGCTGGGCCAGCACATCAAGCGGGTTGCGCGGCGGAGCGATGGCCTCGATGCGTCCGGCCAGCATGCTGTCCACCACCACGGCGGCATCGATCAGGTCGCGCCGCGTACGCGGATACACCAGACCGCGGGACATGCCGCCCACCTGGTGGCCGGCGCGACCAACGCGCTGCAGGGCGCTGGCCACCGACGGCGGCGCGGCCACCTGTATCACCAGGTCAACCAGCCCCATGTCGATCCCCAGCTCCAGGCTGGACGTGGCCACCACGCAGCGCAGTGCACCCGATTTCAGCGCCTGCTCGATCTCGCCGCGCTGCTCCTTGGAGACCGATCCGTGATGCGCGCGTGCAATCAGTGCCGGCGCAGCGGAGACCCGGTTGACCGTACCGCCGGTGAAAGAGCCATAGGCCAACCCGTTACCCGAATCGCCACGGATTGCGCCGTCTTCGCCACTGCGTCCGGCGTGCAGCTCGTTC
>NZ_JBFRFE010000552.1:0-2998 GCF_052114665.1 Stenotrophomonas sp. 2YAF22
CAACGAGACCATCGGTGTGTTGGATCTGCGCCGCAATCTGTCGGCGCTGCTGGAAACCACCCAGCGGCGGCCGCTGATGGTGCACCGCTATGGCGCGCCGTGGGTATGCGTGGTGTCCGACCCGCAGTGGCGGCAGCAGGCGGTGCTGCTGGAGTTCGAGCCACAGGACCATCCGTTGGCGATGCTGCTGCGGTTGCAGCGGCAGGCGCTGCCACTTTCGGAATCGGGAACGCTGCCTGCCGCTGCACTGGCACGTGCCTTGTTGCTGATGGCCATGCACGGCATCGAGGGTCTGGCGGCACTTCACGATCACGTGCGCTACCACCGGTTGTGGCACTGGTTCGTGGCCGCCAGCGATGCACAGATGGAGGGATGGCAGCTGCCACTGCTGCAGGCGACGACGGCGGCGCTGCTGGATGACGCGGACGCGATGCACGCGTTGGCGGCATTCGCGCAGCGCAGCGACGTTGCCGTGCTGGCCCGGCGGTGTGGCGGAGAGGCGCCGCGCCTGGACCTGCAAGCCTGCAGGCGGATGACGTTGCGGTGACATTCCCGCGATGCTGCCACGCACTGCTCAACATCGCATTCGTGCTGTCGCTTCGGTTGCCTTGCTGACGTCTTCTGCAGAGTACGACGCTCCCGCGTCGCGGAGCGCAGGCGACGCCGATGAACGACAGTCGCAGGATCAGCATGCTGGAGCTGGACCGCCACCTGAGCCAGTCGCTGGAGCAGGCACGGCATGCGCCAGTGAATGTGCAGCGCTATGGGCAGCCGTGGGTGTGGATGATGTCCAGCGATGCCTGGGCCGATGCGGCAAGGTGGTCAGCGCTGGATGTCAGCGGCCATCCATTGATGCTGCTGCGGCAGGCGCTGGACGCATGCCTGCAGCCGTGGCCTGAAGCGGCCTTGGCCACGCTTGCGCAGGAGAGCGCGGAGGTGCGCATGGTGCAGCGTGCGGTACTGCTGATCGCGCTGTGCGCCCCTGGCAGCGTGCAGCGCCTGCACGACGATCTGCGCTATCACCAGGTGTACCGGCAATTCATCGGCTTCGACCATGGCATGGCCTGGTCGCCCCCGCAGTGCATGCGCCTCCTGCAGGCGTGTGCCGCGCCACTGCTGCAGCACTGCGTGGAGGAAACGCTGGCGCGCGTTCCGTCTTCGCTGCTGGACGCTGCCTCCGTAGCGAACGCGCGCCGTGTGGGTGATCGGCTGCAGGAACGGCCGATTTCCGCAGGATGTTTATCGTACTGACACATGCGCCGCTGACCATGGGGCGGCGGTCTCTTCCAGGATGATGAGGGCGGAACAATGGCAACGCAGATGGGTGGTCGCAGGGCTCGGCAGCAAGGCTTCAGCCTGATCGAGATCATGGTGGTGGTGGTCATCATCGGCATTCTGGCTGCACTGATCGTGCCGCGGCTGATGGATCGCCCCGACCAGGCCCGCGTGGTGGCGGCACGCCAGGACATCGCCGCGCTGATGCAGGCCATGAAGCTGTACCGGTTGGACAATGGCCGTTATCCCAGCGCCGAGCAGGGCTTGCAGGGGTTGGTGAAGCCGCCGCAGGGCAGCGGCGCGATGCCGGTCACACCATACCTCGACCGCCTGCCGGATGACCCGTGGGGGCATCCCTACCAGTACCAGAACCCCGGCACGCACGGTGATATCGACGTGTTCTCGCTGGGGGCCGACAGCAAGCCCGGCGGTGAGGCTGGCAATGCGGACATCGGCTCCTGGCAGTTGTGAGGCCGAACAATGGCACGCCGGAAAAATCCAGGTACGTTTGCCCGCCAGCAGGGCATGGCGGTGATCGTGGCGATGCTGGTGGTGGCACTGGTGGCGGTGATCGCCACTGCACTGCTGACCCGTCAGGCAGCACAGTTGCGTGCGGTACGCAGCGATCAGCTGCGCATGCAGGTGCGCATGGCGGTAGATGCAACGCTGGAGCGCGCGGCGCAGCAGTTGCGTGACGACGCACGCGAGCAGTTGACCACCGTCGGCAACGGGCGCTGGGCACGGCCACTGCAGCTGCAGGCGCCACTGCCGGTGCACCTGCAGCTGGTGGACGCGCAGTCGAGGTTCAACCTGCGCACGCTGCTGGCTGACGGCCAACCTGCCGCAGAGGCACTGCGTGCGTTCACTTCGCTGTGTGTGGGGCAGGGGCTGCCCCGCGCGGCCTGTGCCAGCGCCGCAACGCAGGTCCAGTCGCGCCTGCGCGATGGCGATCGGCAGGCGCGTGCACCGTTGCCGCGTGAGTCGCTGATCGAGCAGGTGCTGGCAGGCGCCGATCCGGTGGCGATACAGGCACTGGCGCGGCGTACGGTGGTGCTGCCAGCGCAGACCCTGGTCAACGCCAATACAGGTGACATCGCCGTACTGCAGGCGGTTGCACCGGGGGTGGATGCCGGGCGCCTGCAGGCGCTGCTGGGCGAGCGCGATCGTGGCCACTGGCTGCTCAACCGCGGTGACATCGCCAACCGGCTGCAGCTGAGCAACGAACAGATGGCGCTGATGCCGCTGGGTATCCACAGCGAGTGGTTCCTGGCGGTAGGGCAGGTACAGGCAGACGGCGCATCCGTGGATTTCCGCGCATTGATCTGGCGCGAGTACCGTGACGACAGCGTGCGTGTGCAACGGGTATGGACAAGGATCGGTGCATGAGCCTGCAGCTGAGAGTGCGCCTGCCGGCGCTGGAACGATTGGATGGGGACAGCGCGGTTGAGTGGGCGCAGCTGCACAAGGACCGCGTGCTGGCCGCGGGCAGCGACCCTCTGTCGACGCTGGGCCAGCGCTTTCCGCAGGCGAGGGTGCATGCGAGCCTTGATCCGCAGGACCTGATCCTGCTTGAGCTGCAGCTGCCGCCGCTGCCCGGGCGACGCCTGCAGGCGGCCCTGCAGGGTGAAGTGGAAGCGATGCTGCTGGATGATCTGCAGGAGGTGGCGCTGAGCCATGGCACCCAGGCGGCCGATGGCACGGTGGCGGTGGCGTGGCTTGGCCT
>NZ_JBFRFE010000553.1:0-2985 GCF_052114665.1 Stenotrophomonas sp. 2YAF22
GTTCATCGGTTCGTGCATGACCAACATCGGTCACTTCCGTGCCGCTGCGAAGCTGCTGGAAGGCAAGCGTGACCTGCCGACCCGCCTGTGGGTGGCCCCGCCGACCAAGATGGATGCGTCCGAGCTGACCAAGGAAGGCGTGTACGGCACCTTCGGCGCGACCGGCGCMCGCATGGAAATGCCGGGCTGCTCGCTGTGCATGGGCAACCAGGCGCAGATCCGCGAAGGCTCCACCGCGATGTCGACCTCGACCCGCAACTTCCCGAACCGCCTGGGCCGCAACACCAACGTGTACCTGGGTTCGGCGGAACTGGCCGCGATCTGCTCGCGCCTGGGCCGCATCCCGACCAAGGAAGAGTACATGGCCGATATCGGTGTGATCGCCGCCAGCGGCAGCGAGATCTACCGCTACATGAACTTCGACCAGATCGAGGAATATCAGGACGTGGCCAACACGGTCGCTGCCTGATCCTGCTGATCGGTTGATGATGTAAACGAAGAACCCCCGGTGAAAGCCGGGGGTTTTTTGTGGGCACCTGCGGCGCCGGCTGCGGGTTAGACTTCGACGCGGCTTTTTCAGGAAGACATGGATGTTGGCGGATCGACGACGCTGGGTAGCGCTGGGAGCAATGATGGCGGGCTGGGCCATGGCACCGGCTGCAATCGCGCAGCAGGATGTGCGGGCCGATGAAGAGTCTGCCGATACGCGGATGAGCGCTGACGAACGCAGGGTGTTCCTGCTGCAGGAACAGTTCCTGGAGATCGCCCGGGCCAACGCGTCAAGGTCTGAGACTGCCGAAAAGGTGGAAACCTACGCCTCGGTCGATACCGACTCGCAGCGGCAGCATCCCGTGCAGCTTGAGAACCATCAGCCACCCGAGCGCGGAGTTGGTGCGGCCACGCTGCTGGTGGACGTAGACGAGCAGGGCCGCCCGTATGCTGTGGAGATCGCGCGCGGCAGTGGATCGGCGGCGCTGGATACGGCGGYCGTGGAGGCGGCGTATCGATGGAGCTACAACGCCGCCAGCAGGGATGGCGTGCCGGTGCGCGGAAAGGTGCGGATCACGGTGTCGGTACCGTAACTGCGACTGCGTGAAGTAGCGGTGCCGGGCATTGCCCGGCAGGCAGTTGAAGCGGAGAACCCACGGGCGCATTCCGAGGGTCATCTGCTACTGGATGGTCCAGTCGGCAGTGCCTTGAAGGCGCTTCCCGGCAAAGAGCACATTGCCCCGGCCACCGGAGACGTCCATCTCGAACCAGGGCAGCCCATCACGGTGCAGCGGACGCACATAGGCCCGCTTCCGTGCGCGGTCGAATTCGATGTAGTACCGGCGACGGACGTTCGCTGCATCGGGAGCAGACGGTCCCGACCAGCTGACGTTCACCTCGCCGGGATCCTCACGGCCCACCAGCATCAGCATGAAGAACACATCACCCTGCTTGGCTTGGAAGTAGAACAGATCACCACTGGCGGCGGCGGGTGCCAGTGGCAGTGACAGCAGTGTGGCCGCCAGCACGGCCTTCCATATCCCTGTGATCATGCGCAGCATTCCTTGTGCAATACGGCTATCAAAGCACAGATGCGGGCAGCCCGTTGAACCGAAGAACCCTGGTGAAAGCCGAAGTTTTTTGTTGCGTGATGGCCTGTAGAGCCGAGCCCATGCTCGGCTTGCCGGAGCGGGGCCCGAAAAGCAGCCGAGCATGGGCTCGGCTCTACAGCCGTCCCATCAGCTGCGGGACAGCGCCAGCAATCGCTCGGCAATGCGCTCCAGCGGCACCTGTTCTTCGGCCGCGCCCAGCTTGAAGGCTGCACCGGGCATGCCCCAGACCACGCTGGAGGCTTCGTCCTGCACCAGCGTCGGTGCGCCGGCCTGGCGCATTTCCAGCAGGCCGCGTGCGCCGTCATCGCCCATGCCGGTGAGGATGGCGCCGATGGCATTGCCGCCGGCGGCCTGCGCCACCGAACGGAACAGCACGTCCACCGCCGGCTTGTGGCGGTTCACCGCGGGGCCGTCATCCACACGGCAGCGCCAGCGCGCACCGTCGCGGATGATCCGCAGGTGCTTGCCGCCGGGCGGCAGGTACGCGTGGCCGGGCAGCACTGCTTCGCCATCGCTGGCTTCGCGTACGGCCATGGCCGAATGGCGGTCCAGACGCTCGGCGAAGGCGGTGCTGAAGCTGGCGGGCAGGTGCTGGGTCATCACCACGGCCGGACCGTCGGCGGGCATGCCTTCCAGCACCACGCGCAATGCTTCGGTACCGCCAGCCGACGAGCCGATGGCGATCAGGCGGTCGGTGGTGCGGAACTGCGTTGCTGCCGGGCGCGCGGCAGGGGCGGCATCCAGCGTGAGTTTCGGCGTGGCCACGCGTACCAGCGGGCGCACCCGGGAACGCGCAGCCATCTTCACCTTGGCGATGATTTCGTCGGCATAGCCTTGCAGGCCGCGGGCCACGTCGAGCTTGGGCTTGGACACGAAGTCCACCGCGCCCAGGCCCAGTGCCTGCAGGGTGGTATCGGCGCCGCGTTCGGTCAGCGAAGAGATCATCACCACCGGCAGCGGGTGCAGGCGCATCAGGTTTTCCAGGAACGCCAGGCCATCCATCCGTGGCATTTCCACGTCCAGGGTGATCACGTCCGGGGCCAGGCGCTTGATCTTCTCGCGGGCCAGCAGCGGGTCGGCGGCGGTGCCGACCACGTCGATGGCCGGATCGCTGGACAGGATCTCGGTAAGCATCTGCCGCACGACGGCGGAGTCGTCGACGATCAGGACCCGGCAGGGGGCGTTGCCGGTCAGGTTCATTCGAACAGCTCCACGCCACCGGTGACCGGGGCCTTGGACAGGCTTGCGCGCACGGCCGATTCGGTCGCGGCGACTTCGGCTTCGTGGGCGTGCGGCAGGCGCTGCACGACGACGCGGCCGGTATCGGCGAAGAACCAGATCTTGCGCGGATGGATGCCGCACAGGTCCTCGGCGAGGATCGGGA
>NZ_JBFRFE010000554.1:0-2984 GCF_052114665.1 Stenotrophomonas sp. 2YAF22
GGTCGGCTGCATTTAGCAGAGCAGCCGACCAGCGGTCGGCTCTACCAGGAGCGCAAAGCAACGTCGCCCGCCAGCACCGGAGCACCGCCAGCCAGCCTTCGCCCGCCAGCTGCTCCACCGCCCGCCAGCCGACAAACAAAGAAGCCGGGGAATGCCCCGGCTTTTTTGTGTCTGATGCTCCGTTCCCGGTAGCGCCGGGCCATGCCCGGCGGGTTCCCGATTGCCGGGCAAGGCGTGTCAACCAAGGTTGACACCTACCGTCATTCGACCGACAACCCTTCCACCTTCTGCCAGCCACGCGGCAGCAGATGGCCACGGGTGGCGCGGGCGCCCAGATAGGCGTCGAGTTCGTTGAACTTCAGGCCCATGGTGCGCTGGCCGCTGCGGACCTGCAGGGTCTGGCCGGGGCTGATTGCCACGATGGCGACCACGCGTTCGGTGGCGAGCTTGGCCTTGGGGATCTCGATGATCTTGTTGCCCTTGCCCTTGTCCAGTTCCGGCAGGTCGTTGGCGGCGATCGCCAGCAGGTTGCCCGAACTGGTCACCGCGACGATGCGGTCGGTAGCGACGTTGGCCACCACCGATGGGGTCAGCACCGACGAGCCCGCCGACAGGTTCAGCATCGCCTTGCCGGCCTTGTTGCGACCGATCAGGTTTTCGAAGCGGGTGACGAAACCATAGCCGTGGGTCGAGGCCAGCACGAAGCGGGTATCCGGTTCGGCGCTGGCCAGGGTCACGAAGCTGGTGCCTGCGGCCGGCGAGAAGCGGCCGGTCAGCGGTTCACCGTTGCCGCGTGCCGAGGGCAGGGTATGCACCGGCGTGGAGTAGGCACGGCCTTCGCTGTCGAGGAACGCGACCTGCTGGGTGCTGCGCGCACGCACTGCACCCTGCAGCGCATCGCCATCGCGGTAGGACAGGGTCGAGGCATCGATGTCGTGGCCCTTGGCGGCGCGGATCCAGCCCTTCTCGGACATCACCACCGTCATCGGCTCGCTCGGTACCAGCTCGGTCTCGTCGATGGCCTGCGCGGCCTGGCGCTGCACCAGCGGCGAGCGGCGCTCGTCGCCGAACTTCTTCGCATCGGCCTGCAGCTCGTCGCGGATCAGCTTCTTCAGTTTGGCCTTGCTGTCGAGGATGCTGAGGATCTTCTCGCGCTCCTTGGCCAGCTCGTCCTGCTCGCCGCGGATCTTCATTTCTTCCAGGCGGGCCAGCTGCTTCAGCTTGGTTTCCAGGATGTACTCGGCCTGGTCTTCGGACAGGCCGAAGCGCGCGATCAGCGCCGCCTTCGGTTCGTCTTCGGTACGGATGATGTGGATCACCTCGTCCAGGTTGAGGAACGCCACCAGCAGGCCTTCCAACAGGTGCAGGCGACGCTCGACCTTCTGCAGGCGGTGCTGCAGGCGGCGGGTGACGGTGCTGCTGCGGAACGCCAGCCACTCGCTGAGCAGCGTCTTCAGGTTCTTCACCTGCGGACGGCCGTCCAGCCCGATCACGTTGAGGTTGACGCGGTAGCTGCGCTCCATGTCGGTGGTGGCGAACAGGTGGCCCATCAACTGCTCGGCGTCGACGCGGTTCGAGCGCGGCACCAGCACCACGCGCACCGGGTTGGCATGGTCGGACTCATCGCGGATGTCCTCCAGCCACGGCAGCTTCTTSGCGCGCATCTGCGCGGCGATCTGCTCGATCACCTTCGACGGCGACACCTGGAACGGCAACGCGGTGACCACCACGTTGTGGGTTTCCTTGATGTAGGTCGCACGCGCACGCACGCTGCCGTTGCCGGTCTCGTACATGTTCCGCAGGTCGTTGGCCGGGGTGATGATCTCGGCATTGGACGGGTAGTCGGGACCCTTCACGTGCTCGCACAGGTCGCGCACGCTGGCGTCCGGATCGTCCAGCAGGTGCAGCAGCGCGCTGACGATCTCGTTGAGGTTATGCGGCGGCACATCGGTGGCCATGCCCACGGCGATGCCGGTGGTGCCGTTCAGCAGCAGATGCGGCAGGCGTGCCGGCATCCAGGTCGGTTCCTGCAGGGTGCCGTCGAAGTTCGGTGCCCAGTCGGTGGTGCCCTGGCCCAGTTCGCCCAGCAGTACTTCGGCGATCGGGGTCAGCTTGGATTCGGTGTAACGCATCGCCGCGAACGACTTCGGATCGTCGCTGGAACCGAAGTTGCCCTGGCCTTCGATCAGCGGATAACGGTACGAGAACGGCTGCGCCATCAGCACCAGCGCTTCGTAGCACGCGCTGTCGCCATGCGGGTGGTACTTACCGATGACGTCACCGACGGTACGCGCGGACTTCTTCGGCTTGGACGCGGCATTCAGGCCCAGCTCGCTCATCGAATAGATGATGCGGCGCTGCACCGGCTTCAGGCCGTCGCCGAGGAACGGCAGGGCGCGATCCAGGACCACGTACATCGAGTAGTCGAGGTAGGCGCGTTCGGCGTATTCGCGCAGCGGCAGTTGTTCGAAACCGTGGAACACGGGGCGGGCAAGATCGGTCATGCGGCGTTGTTACCTATGTCGGGAGGCGGTGACGGCGGTCGCCGCTCTCAATCCAGTGATTATCCGGATGCGGCGGGGGATGCCAAGCCGCGTGCAGGATCCAGGCCCGGTTCCAGGCCGTGGCCGGCCCGTGCCAGGTAGCGTCCGGGCGGTAGCCCGAAGTGTCGCCGGAACACGGTGACGAAGGCGCTGGCGCTGCTGAAGCCCAGCGCGTGGGCGATATCGGCCACGCTGCGGCCCTCGCTGAGCTGCCGCAGCGCCTCGGCCAGCCGCGCCTGCTGGCGCCATTGGGCGAAGCTCAGCGTTGTCTCGTCGCGGAAATGGCGGGTCAGGCTGCGCGGCGACAGGCCGGCCCAATGCGCCCACTGCGCCAGGCCGCGCTCGTCGGCCGGGTCGGCCAGCAGCTGTGAGGCGATCTTCAGCAGGCGCCGGTCGCGTGGCATCGGCAGGTGCATGCGCTGGCGCGGCGCGGTGCGGATC
>NZ_JBFRFE010000555.1:0-2977 GCF_052114665.1 Stenotrophomonas sp. 2YAF22
GGCTGCGCAGACCGGTCACATGGTGCTGTCTACGCTGCATACCAACGATGCGCCGCAGACCATCGCGCGCCTGATGAACATGGGCATCGCGCCGTACAACATCACCAGCTCGGTGACGCTGGTGATCGCCCAGCGTCTGGCGCGCCGCCTGTGTTCGAACTGCAAGCGCCCGGCCAATCTGCCGGAGCATGCGCTGCTGGCCGAGGGCTTCACCCAGGCGCAGCTGGATGCAGGCATCGAACTGTATGAGGCAGTGGGCTGCGACGAATGCACCGAGGGCTACAAGGGCCGTACCGGCCTCTACCAGGTGATGCCGATGACCGACGAGATCGCGACCATCGTGCTGGCGGGCGGCAACGCGCTGCAGATTGCCGAGGCTGCGCAGGCGATCGGTGTGAATGACCTGCGGCAGTCGGCGTTGAAGAAGGCGGCCGCGGGCGTGACCAGCCTGGCCGAGATCAACCGCGTCACCAAGGATTGATGCCATAGATCCACGCCATGCGTGGATGCGCTGTGCATGAGGTTGCCGGCCAGGGGCCGGCACTACCATTTCGATGCAGAACGCCCAGTAGATCCACGCCGTGCGTGGATGGGGCAACCAGTAGATCCACGCCATGCRTGGATGGGCGATGCACGGGGTTGCCGGCCAGCGGCCGGCACTACCATTTCGATGCAGAACGCCCAGTAGATCCACGCCGTGCGTGGATGGCAGTTTTCAGTAGATCCACGCCATGCGTGGATGGGCGGTGCAGGGGGTTGCCGGCCAGCGGCCGGCACTACCACGGGGTAGCCTTATTCCATCCCCAGCTTCTTAAGCTTGTAACGCAGCGCACGGAAGGTGATGCCCAACTGCGCAGCAGTGCGGGTCTTGTTCCAGCGGTTTTCTTCCAGCGCGCGTTGGATGGCACTGCGCTCGAGCTGCTCGATATACGAGGGCAGGGCCGCACTGCCCGGATGCAGATCCACCACCGCTTCGGCGTGTGCAGCGCTGCCGGGTGAGCGAGGCGCATGCTGCGGCAGGCGCAGATCGTCGGCGCCGATACGGTCTTCCTCGGCCAGTGCCAGTGCGCGTTCGAGGATGTTCTCCAGCTCGCGCACGTTGCCCGGGAAACCGTACTGGGCCAATGCGTCCAGCGCCGAAGGCGCCAGCAGCGGGGTGGCGCGGCCATGGCTGCGGGCCAGTCGTGCCAGGATCGACGCGGCAAGCGCGGGCAGGTCCTGGCGGCGTTCGCGCAGCGGCGGCACGCGCAGTTCGATCACATTGATGCGGTAGTAGAGGTCGTGGCGGAAACGCCCGTCTTCGACCAGCTCGGCCAGATCCCTGTGGGTGGCCGAGAGGATGCGCACATCCACCGGTTCTTCGCTGGGGGCGCCAACCGCGCGCACCGATTTTTCCTGGATCGCACGCAGCAGCTTCACCTGCATCTGCAGCGGAAGCTCGGCCACTTCATCCAGGAACAGGGTGCCGCCGTGCGCGGCCTGGAACAGTCCCGGCTTGTCGGCATGGGCGCCGGTGAAGCTGCCCTTGCGGTGGCCGAAGAACTCGCTTTCCATCAATTCGGTGGGGATGGCGCCACAGTTGACCGGCACGAACGGCCCGGCGGCGCGTGCGCCCTGCGCGTGGATGGTGCGTGCGACCAGTTCCTTGCCCACCCCGGATTCGCCCAGGATGTAGACCGGCGCCTGGCTGCGCGCGACCTTGCTGATGGTGGCGCGTAGCACGTCCATGGCCGGCGATTCGCCAAGCAGGCGCGCGGCCTGTTCGGCAGCAGGCCCGGCAACGGGGCGTTCGCTGTTGTTGAGTTCCAGCGCATGCTTGACCAGGCCGCGCAGCACGGTGATGTCCACCGGCTTGCTGACGAAATCGAAGGCACCGGCTTTCAGTGCTTCCACGGCCAGGTCCATGCTGCCGAAGGCGGTGATCATCGCCACCGGCGTGCGCGGGTAGTGCTGGGCGATCTCGCTGACCAGTTCGATGCCGTTGCCGTCGGGCAGGCGCATGTCGGTGATGCACAGGTCATAGGGATTGCTGGCCAGCAGTTCGCGGGCTTCGGCGAGGTTGGCGGCGGTGCTGATGCGCAGGCCCATGCGGCCGAGGGTCAACACCAGCAGTTCGCGGATATCGCGTTCATCGTCGACGACGAGGGCGCTGCGGGTTTCGTTCATGGGTGGGAAAGATAGCCGAGGGGGTGGTATGCGACAAATGTTTGACGGGCGGAATCAGTCCGGAAACAGCGTGTGCGGTCCGGGCAGAACCAGGCGGAAGCAGGAGCCGCCGGCGGGGACGGGGATGTAATCCAGTCGCGCCTGGTTGGCCCGGCACAGCTCACGGGCGATGTACAGCCCCAGCCCGGTGCCGTGCTCGGAGGTGGTGAAGAAGGGGCGGAACAGCTGAGCGGCGACGGTCTCAGGGATGCCGGGGCCACGGTCCATCACATCTATCACCGCACTGCGTTCGTGCTGGGCCACGCGCAACCGCACGCGCGCGGGCTGCTCGCCGATGCGGCCGTACTTCAGTGCGTTGTGCACCAGCACGGTCAGCACCTGGTACAGGTGGCGCGGGTCGACCTGGGCCGGCACCGATGTGTCGTTGATGATTGGTTCGATGCTGTCGGTTTCCAGCGTCTGCCCCTGCTTGTACTCCAGTACGAAGCGGCGCACGAAGGCGGCCAGATCCACGTTTTCCGGGTTGGCGCGTTCGCGCCGGGCCAGGCCCAGCACGCTTTCAACGATGCCGTTGGTGCGCTGGCACTGCTGGTGGATGATCTGCAGCAGGCGACGGTCGCTTTCGTTGAAGCCGGTACCTTCTTCCAGCAGCTGCACGGCATAGTTGATGGCCGCCAGCGGGTTGCGGATCTCGTGCGCGAGGCTGGCCGAGAAGCGCCCCATCGCCGACAGAGTGAGTGATTCGGCGCGGCGTGAGACCACGCTGGAGTCGTCCAGGAACACCAGCACCAGGTCGCTGCCGGCCAGCAGG
>NZ_JBFRFE010000556.1:0-2973 GCF_052114665.1 Stenotrophomonas sp. 2YAF22
CCCAGTCACTGCGCACGTCCGGCCAGCCCAGCAGCGCCGGCGAATTGCAGATGCTGGTCTCGCCTTCAAGACCATCGATGGCCTCGACGAAGGTCGCGGCCTGCTCATGGGTACGCTCGCTGTCCAGTTCATCGGCGCGTGCCAGGTGGGTCATCATCACGATGCGCGCCACCTGCGGCAGTGCAGACAAACGTGCGTGCGCGGCGCGGAAACCGGGAACGTCCAGGCCCAGCCGGTGCATGCCGCTGTCCAGCTTCAGCCACACCGTCAGCGGGCGCGGGCTGTCGAACGCGGCCAGCGCTTCCAGCTGCCACGGCGAACCGACCGAGAACCACAGGTCATGCTCGGCCACCAGCGCCATTTCGCTGGGCTCGAAGATGCCTTCCAGCAGCAGGATCGGCGCACGGATGCCGGCCTGGCGCAGTTCCAGCGCTTCTTCGATGGTGGCCACGCCAAAGCCGTCGGCCTCGCCTTCCAGTGCCTGCGCACAGCGCACCGCACCGTGGCCATAGGCATCGGCCTTGAGGATCGCCAGCGCCTTGCCACCGCCCAGTTCACGGGCCAGGCGATAGTTGCTGCGCAGTGCGCCCAGGTCGATCAGCGCGCGGGCAGGACGCATGTGCGGTTCTCATGTTGCGGGGCGTGGCGGTACTGGCCGTAGCGGAAGATATCGAGGCCTTCGGTGCTGATCTGTGGCTGGCGCGCGCTCATCAGGTCGGCCAGGTAGCGGCCGGAGCCGCAGGCCATGGTCCAGCCCAGCGTGCCGTGGCCGGTGTTGAGGAACAGGTTGCGGAACGGCGTGGCGCCGATCACCGGTGTGCCGTCCGGCGTGGCCGGGCGCAGGCCGGTCCAGAACTCGGCCTTGGCCAGGTCACCGCCCTTCGGGTACAGGTCGCGCACCACCAGCTCCAGCGTCTCGCGGCGACGCGGCGACAGCGACAGGTCGAAACCGGCCACCTCGGCCATGCCACCGACGCGGATGCGGTTGTCGAAGCGGGTCACCGCCACCTTGTAGCTCTCATCGAGGATGGTCGAAGTGGGTGCCATCGCCGGGTCGGTGATCGGCAGGGTCAGCGAGTAGCCCTTCAGCGGATACACCGGCAGGCGCATGCCCAGCGGCGCGACCAGTCCCGGCGAATAGCTGCCCAGCGCGACCACGAAGCGGTCCGCGGTTTCCAGCTTGCCGCCGATGCGCACGCCGGTGATGCGGTCGCCGTCGAATTCCACGCCGGTGATGTCCTGGTCGTAACGGAACTCGACCCCCGCTTCGGCCGCCATCTGCGCCAGGCGGCGGGTGAACAGCTGGCAATCGCCGGTCTGGTCGCGCGGCAGGCGCAGTGCACCCACCAGGCCATCGACGTGGGCCAGCGCAGGCTCGGCCTTGATGATACCGGCGCGATCCAGCACTTCGTACGGCACCCCGTACTGGGCCAGGATCTCGATGTCCTGCGCCGATGCATCCAGCTGCTGCTGGGTGCGGAACAGCTGGGTGGTGCCCAGGTCGCGCCCTTCGAAATCGATGCCGATCTGCGCGCGCAGCTCGTTCAGGCAGTCGCGGCTGTACTCGGACATGCGCACCATGCGCGCCTTGTTGATCGCGTAGCGCTCGTGGGTGCAGTTGCGCAGCATCTGCCACAGCCAGCGGTACTGGGCCAGGTCCATGCCCGGCTTGATCGCCAGCGGTGCGTGCTTTTCGAACAGCCAGCCGATGGCCTTCTTCGGTACGCCCGGGGCGGCCCACGGCGAGGTGTAGCCGAAGGACAGCTGGCCGGCATTGGCGAAGCTGGTTTCCAGCGCGGGACCGGGCTGGCGGTCGACGACCGTGACTTCAAACCCGGCCTGTCGCAGGTACCAGGCACTGGTGGTGCCGATCACGCCGCTGCCGAGAACTAGGACTCGCATGGAAATTCTCCAACCCGATCATTCCCTGCATTTGTGTGCGCAGGGGCCATAATCGGGGAAGTATATTCTTCCGTTCCTAGGTGATTTGCCTGATTTTAGGAATGCAGGCAGGATATTTTCCTCTGATTCATTCCTCAAGGTTGACGGCCATGACCACCCGCCCCCGCGAACTGGACAAGATCGACCGCAAGATCCTGCGCATCCTGCAGGGCGAAGGCCGCATCTCCTTCACCGAGCTGGGCGAACGGATCGGCCTGTCGACCACCCCGTGCACCGAGCGCGTGCGTCGGCTGGAGCGCGAAGCGGTGATCACCGGCTATCACGCCCACCTGGACCCGTCGGCGCTGAAGGCGAGCCTGCTGGTGTTCGTGGAGATCAGCCTGGCCTACAAATCCGGTGACATCTTCGAGGAGTTCCGGCGTGCGGCACTGAAGCTGCCCAACGTACTGGAATGCCATCTGGTGTCGGGCGATTTCGATTACCTGTTGAAGGCGCGGATCAGCGAGATGGCCTCGTATCGAAAGTTGCTTGGCAGCACCCTGCTGACCCTGCCCCATGTGCGTGAATCGAAGAGCTACATCGTGATGGAAGAGGTCAAGGAGACCTGGACGCTGCCGATTCCCGATTGAGTCGACGGGCGGCAGCGGGACCAGACCCCGTAGCACGGGCTCTGGCCCCTGGCTGCATCAGCGCTGCTGCGGGTTCTTCATGGAACCCTGTTGCGGATTCTTCTTCTGCTGCTCGTTCGGCTGCTGTTGCTGTTGCTGCTGGCGCTGCTGGTCCTGCGGTGTTTTGCCCTGCTGTTCCTTGCCGGGATGACGGTTCTGCTGGTTGGCCATGATCGTATTCCAAGGGGACGAGGGAAGCGCGACGGCGGGGATGCCGGCGCAGGTCCACCGTGGTCCTGGGGCGGTTAATCGCAGGCGAAAAACGGGTGATGCGGGGTGTGCAGGGCGGGGGCTGTTTTCCGGCGTTCATGTGGGTGGGTTTCCTGCCAACGGCTGGGCCCCTCGTGGCTGGGCAGACTTCCAGCATTGCGGGTGAGGCCGGGCGGGTGGGCTGTGCAGGGGG
>NZ_JBFRFE010000557.1:0-2970 GCF_052114665.1 Stenotrophomonas sp. 2YAF22
TCACGGGCGCGCTTGTAGCACTGGCCGATGGTGTGTTCGAGGTCTTTGCTGAACATGGATTACTCCGGCGGCAGTTGGAGACAATATGCGGCCTGACTACACGATTTCCATCACCCTAGCGGATTGCGACGTTCAGATGGCGTTAGCACTACCAAACGCTTGATCATCGTTCACTCCAGGACAGCCCACCCACATGAGCGAACCCTACCTGAGCCGCTGGCGATTGCGACGTGATGGTCCTTCGATCCGCACCCCCCATGCCCGGCTCTGGCCGGTGCTGACCGCCTCTGGCGAGGCGGCCATGTTGAAGGTGAGCACGGAGACAGAGGAACAGAACGGCCATCGCCTGCTGCGCTGGTGGAACGGCAACGGTGCCGCACGCCTGCTGGCCCACGAGGGGCCGGCGATCCTGATCGAACGGGCGCGCGGCGATTCGCTGCGGCAACGCTCGATCGGGGGCGAGGACGACGCCTGCACCATGATCCTGTGCCAGGTCCTGCAGCAACTGCACCGGCCACGGAGCGCGCCACCAGAAGATCTGGTCTGCCTGCGTAGATGGTTCGCCGATCTGCTGCAACCAAGGGCACCGCTGCCGCCATTGCTGGAACAGTGCAGATCGCTGGCGATGGCACTGCTGGAGGACGAGCAGGAGATGCGGCCCCTGCATGGCGACCTGCACCACGACAACGTGCTGGATTTCGGCGCGCGGGGCTGGCTGGCGATCGACCCGAAGCGGTTGCTGGGCGACCGCGCGTTCGACTACACCACGATGTTCAGCAACCCGGACCTGTGCGGGCCGGGCATCCATGTGGCAACACGGCCCGAGCGCTTCCATGCCCGGGTGGAACAGGTCTGCCGGCTGGCCGATCTCGAGCGCACGCGGCTGCTGCGCTGGATCGCGGCCAGTGCCGGCCTGTCAGCGGTGTGGTTCAGGGATGATGGTGACCCGGCCGACATCGATGAGGCGGTGGCCGTGATGGCCCTGCAGGCGCTGGCGGAGGCGTGACTCGAACCTGGCAGGTGCCCACCCTGATGGGCACGCCGTGCCAGGATCAGGCCTTCTCCATCGTGCACAGCAGCGGGTGCTGGTTCATCCGCGCGTACTCGTTGACCTGGGCCACCTTGGTTTCGGCCACTTCGCGGGTGAACACACCGCAGACGCCACGGCCACGGGTGTGGACGTGCAGCATCACCTGGGTGGCCTTGTCCAGATCCATGTTGAAGAACTGCTGCAGGACGTCCACGACGAAATCCATCGGGGAGTAGTCGTCATTGAGCAGCATGACCTGATAGAAGGGCGGCGGCGCCACTTCCGGGCGCGCGGGCTCCACGGCAACGCCGTGCTCGTGGTGGGAATCGGGGGCGGACTCGCGAGGCATCTGCCGATTATAAGGGGTGCGACGGCCTTGCGTAGGCCCCGCGTGGAATGGACGGCACGGGCGCCCGCCGTCACAATTGCACCTTCCCACACACTTGGTTTCACAGGATCTTCATGAAAAGGACCCTTCTCTCCGCCCTGCTGATCGCCCTGGCTGCCGCGGGCACCGCTGGCGCTGCGACCACCACTGACAGCACGAAGGCCGACAAGGCCGTTGCCCGTCACCTGGAAAAGCTGGGTTACACCTACGAGGTCGATGAAGACGGCGATTACCAGATGGTGTTCGATGTCGAAGGCGATCGCACCCAGATCGTCTATGTGCGCTCGTCGGTGGAAGACTTCGGTACCCACAACATCCGCGAGATCTGGTCGCCGGGCTACACCTCGCAGACCAAGCAGTTCCCGGTGGCCGTGGCCAACCGCCTGCTGGAAGATTCGCAGGACGCCAAAATGGGCGGCTGGGTGAAGCAGGAGTCGACCGCGATGTTCGTGGTGAAGATCGATGCCGACGCCACCTCCGACCAGCTCAGCGACGCCATCGATGCGGCCATCCGCACCGCCGACGCGATGGAGCTGGAGCTGACCAAGAAGGACGATCTCTGAGTTGAACACCTCGCCGGACCCGCGCTGGGCACCGCATGCAACCGTCGCCACCGTGGTGGTCGACGGCGGCAGGATGCTGCTGGTGGAAGAAACCATCGAGGGCCGGCAGGTGCTGAACCAGCCGGCCGGGCATCTGGAGCCGGGTGAAAGCCTGGCCGAGGCCGCCCTGCGCGAGACCGTCGAGGAAACCGGCTGGACGGTGGAACTGACCGCCTTCATCGGCTGCTACCAGTGGACCGCCGGTGACGGCACCCCGTTCCTGCGCTTCTGTTATGCCGCGCGCCCGGTCTCGCACGACCCGGCGCGGCCGCTGGATGCCGGCATCGATCGGGCGCTGTGGATGACCCCGGCYGAACTGCAGGCCGCCGCCGGACGCCAGCGCAGCCCGCTGGTCTGGCAGGTGTTGGCCGACTACCTGGCCGGCCAGCGCTATCCGCTTGCACTGGTCCGGGAGGTCGCATGAGCAGCCCTCGGGTGATGGTTGGCGTGTCTGGCGGCGTGGATTCTTCCGTGGCTGCCTGGCGCCTGGTGCAGCAGGGCGAGGCCGTGGCCGGTCTGTTCATGCAGAACTGGGCCGACGACGGCAGCGGTGACTGCCGCGCCGAGGACGACCGCCGCGACGCGGTAGCGGTCTGCGGACTGCTGGGCATTCCGTTCCATTTCCGCGATTTCTCCAACGAATACTGGCAGGGCGTGTTCGAGCACTTCCTGGCCGAATACGCCGCCGGCCGCACGCCCAACCCGGACGTGCTGTGCAACCGCGAAGTGAAGTTCAAGCACTTCCTTGATGCGGCCCGCGAACTGGGCGCCGAGCGGATCGCCACCGGCCATTACGCGCGCATTGCCCAGCGCGGCCATCAGTGGCTGCTGCTGCGTGGCGCCGACCGTTCCAAGGACCAGAGCTACTTCCTGCACCAGCTGGGGCAGGAGCAGCTGGCGGCCACCCTGTTCCCGATTGGTGACCTTGAAAAGAGCGACCTGCGCCGGAT
>NZ_JBFRFE010000558.1:0-2960 GCF_052114665.1 Stenotrophomonas sp. 2YAF22
CCCTATGCCACCATCCGCACCCAGGACAGCGCCGACGGCGCCGCACACTGGCTGTTCATGCACGCCGATGCCTCCACCGGCGTGCGTCCCTGCTGCCGCAAGGACATGCTGGACGAGATGTGGAGCTACATGAGCGCCATCACCCACGGCCCGGCGCAGCGCCACAGCGGCCAGCTGCGCCATTTCGTGCTGGCCTCCGACGCCGCCGCCTACAACCTGGGCGGCGACCTGGACCTGTTCACCCGCCTGATCCGCGAAGGCAACCGCGACCGGCTGCTGACCTACGCCCAACGCTGCGTGGAGGGCGTTCACCACCTGCACACCGGCTTCGGCGGCGACGTCCGCTCGATCGCCCTGATCCAGGGCGATGCGCTGGGCGGTGGCCTGGAAATGGCCCTGGCTTGCCACACCATCGTGGCCGAGGAAGGGTGCGGCATGGGCCTGCCCGAAGTGCTGTTCGGCCTGTTCCCGGGCATGGGCGCCTACTCGTTCCTGTGCCGCCGGGTGGCGCCGCAGCTGGCCGAGAAGATCATCCTCGACGGCCGTATCTACAGCGCCGAGGAGATGCACGCGATGGGCGTGGTCGACGTGCTGGTCAGGAAAGGTGAAGGCCGCGGCGCGGTCGAAGAGATGATCCGCCAGCAGCAGCGCCTGCCGCAGTCGTACCTGGCAATGAACGCCGCGCGCAACCTGGCGCAGGCGGTCAGCTATGACGAACTGCTGGAAATCACCAAGGTCTGGGTCGATTCGGCGCTGGCCCTGGGTGATCGTTCGCTGCGCACCATGGACCGTTTGATCAAAGCGCAGACCCGACGCGCCAATCTGGATGTGGCCTGATACGTTCCCCTCCCCCGCAGGGTTCAAGCCCGGCTGGCCACCGGGCTTTTTTTATGCGGCGCGCAGTCATCGACAACCCGCCGCGCAGGCCCGGCTCTACCGCTCGCCGTCGTCGGCCACGCCGCGTGCCTTGCGTTCGGCGCGTGCATCCAGCGCCTGCCGGCCTTCCTTGATGGCCCCCTGCAGCACCGCAAGGCGCTGCCGCCATTCGGCCTTGAGTTGCCAGTCGGCCATCCGCATCAACTCACCGGCGCGGTTGGACGCGCGCACCAGGCCCAGATTGCTTGCCACGCCCTTGATCGCATGCGACTGCTCGCGGAAAGCGCCCCAGCGTGCCGCTTCGCCATCACCTTCGGCCTTGCGCAGGCAGGACTCAGCATCGTCCAGGCACTGGCGAATGAACTCGCGCTCGAAACCCTCGCCCATTCCCAGCGACGCCAGCTCATCAAGCACGCCGGTATCGAGCACGCCATCGAGGTTGGTGACGGTGCGCACGATCGGCGGCGCACTGGCCTTGAGCTGTGCGTTGTTGGCAATCTCGGCCAGGGTGTCCAACAGTCGCACGGCCACCACGGGCTTGGCCAGGAACGCATGTGCACCGGCCTGGGTACAGCGCTGGATGGCTTCGGGAGTGACGTCGGCGCTGAGCACCAGCACCGGCGTGCGCGGGCCGCCGCCGGCCTGCATCACCCGCAGCTCCTTCAGCATGTCCAGGCCACTCATGCCCGGCATGTGCAGATCGACGATGGCCGCATCGAACTCGCTTTCAGCCAGTGCGTCGAGCACCGCCTCGCCACCATCGACGCACAGCACCTTGTGCCCGGCCTTCTGCAGCAACCGCTGCAGCACCATGCGGTTGGCCTCGTGGTCGTCGGCGACCAGGATCTGCATGCTGCGCACGCGCGCGCGATGGCGCAGGAACGGATCGGCGAAGGCGATGACGTTGCCGCCGGCACCGGTTTCGTCGCCAGCAGCGAGGGTCGGCACCGCACCCGGGACCACCGGCTGCGGCGGCGCGAACGGCAGCTCCACCCAGAAGTGGCTGCCCTGCGGCGGGTTGTCCAGGTAACCGATCTCGCCGTCCATCGCTTCGACCAGCCCCTTGGCGATGGTCGTGCCCAAGCCGGTACCCTCATGGCGGCGGGCCATGCTGACGTCGGCCTGCTCGAAGGCCTCGAACAGACGCGGGCGCATCGCCGGTGCAACGCCGATACCGGTATCGAGAATGTCGAAGCGCAGCCGCACCCCACCCTGGGTGTCGGCGTGGACAACACTGACGCGGATCTCGACCCGGCCGTGATCGGTGAACTTGACGGCGTTGCCGGCCAGGTTGAGCAGGATCTGCCGCAGATGACCGACGTCGCCGCGCAGGGTTGGTGGGACGGTTTCGGCCACCTTCACCCTGTAATCCAGGCGCTTTGCCTTGGCCTGCGGCAACAGGATCAGGCCGATCGCCTGCATCACTTCGGAAAGAACGAAATCCTCGGCGACCACGCGCAGCTTGCCGGCCTCGATCGCCGAGATGTCCAGCACTTCCTCGACCAGCGCCAGCAGGCTGCGCGATGACGCCTGGATGGTACTCACGCACTCACGCTGCTCGTCATCCAGGCGCGTGGTCGCCAACACTTCTGTCATGCCATTCAATCCATTGAGTGGGGTGCGAAACTCGTGGCTCATGTTGGCCAGGAATCGACTCTTGGCTTCGCTGGCGCGCCGCGCCTCGGCCATCGCTTCGGTCAACTGCCGCAGCAGCGTGGAAAAATACAGGGGAACTGCCGCCAGGCCAAGCCACAGGCCGATGGCCAGGCGTGCGTTCTGTTGCCAATAGGGGGTGGACAGTGCGGTGCTGCCGAAGCTGACCATGGCCATCGCCACGGCCACATACAGATAGTGGTTGCCGAAGCGCATGCCGTTGCCCACCGTCACCCACATCACCACGATGTAGACCCATGACAGCGGCTCGCCCATCTGGATCATGCCGGCAGCGATCAGGCCGTAGTCGGCCAGCATGCCCAGTACGCGGCGCGGATCGGAACGCTGCGGTCGCCACAGCAGCCAGCCGAACAACAGCAGCGACAGACTCAGCCCCGTCAACACGATCGCCAGCACACCGACATATTGGG
>NZ_JBFRFE010000559.1:0-2930 GCF_052114665.1 Stenotrophomonas sp. 2YAF22
CCGCGGCGCAAGGCGAAATTACGAAGCGAAATCATGGGGGGAGGCGTCCATATAACCGAATGGAATGTGCTGGTAAGCACTGTTCCTGCGACGCAATTCTAACGTTAACGAATACTTGACGCGCCCCGGGATGCGCGGCGGGCGACGTTCCTCTCTCCCACGTCCTGTCCGCGCGCCTCCCGGGCCCCTTCCCCGTCACCGCCTGTCGCAGCTAAATGGTTGCTGCTGCAACGTTTTTTCTGATGACCGGCATTYGACAGGCACTGAATATCCCGTTAATTCCTGTATTGCGCACCGCAACAACCGTCGTCCGCCTCACCCCCGTGATGTCGATTCCGGTGCCATCCCGCCAACCGGAGCCCCCTCCCGATGACCCGCAAGACCAGCCTGATCGCCGCCGCCGTCGCTGTCGCACTCGGTGGTTCTCCGTTCGTTGCCGCCGCCCAGCAGGCCGGCACCGCCGCCAACACTCTGGATACGGTGATCGTCACCGGCACCCGCGTGGCCGACCGCACGGTCGCCGAATCGCAGTCGCCGATCGACATCATCACCCCCGAGATCCTGCAGTCCACCGGTACCGGTGAGCTGGCCACCGCGCTGTCCCGCGCGCTGCCGTCGCTGAACTTCCCGCGCCCCGCGCTGACCGACGGCACCAGCGGTGTGCGCCCGGCACAGCTGCGCGGCCTGTCCCCGGACCAGGTGCTGGTACTGGTCAACGGCAAGCGCCGCCACACCTCGGCGATGATCAACGTCAACGGCAGCATCGGCCGCGGTTCGTCGGCGGTGGACATCAACGCGATTCCGATCGCCGCCATCGAGCGCGTCGAGGTGCTGCGCGACGGCGCCTCGGCACAGTACGGTTCGGATGCCATCGCCGGCGTCATCAACATCGTGCTGAAGGGCAGCGGCAGCGGTGGCAGCCTGGCCGTCGACTACGGCCAGTATTCGGCCGGCGACGGCAACAAGTACCAGCTGTCCGGCGATACCGGCGTGGAATTCGGCAACGGCCGTGGCCGCGTGCACGTGGCCGGCCAGATCAGCCAACAGGACGAGAGCGACCGCGCCGGCCCGTATCGCGGCACCACGCCGAACACCGGCAATTTCCCCAGCGTCGGCCAGACCACGTTCATCGTCGGCGACCCGAAGGTGGACGCCACCGCTGCCTCGGTCAATGCCAGCTACGATTTCAGCGACCACGTGACCGGTTACGCCAGCGCGCTGCTCAGCAACCGCGACATCACCTCGTTCGCGTTCTACCGTTCGCGCAACCACAGCGGGCAGAGCGCGCTGCTGGCGCAGACCTATCCGGACGGCTACGTGCCGCAGATCAACCAGTACTCCAAGGACCGCTCGCTGGTGGCCGGCGTCAAAGGCAACACCGACAACGGCTGGACATGGGACCTGAGCCTGAACCACGGCGAGAACACCCTGGATTTCCACACCCGCAACAGCATCAACTACAGCCTGGGCGCGACCAGCCCGCGTTCGTTCTACGACGGCACGCTGAAGTACCAGCAGGACATCTTCAACGCCGACCTGACCAAGTCGCTGGACTGGGGCCTGGCCTATCCGGTCACGCTGTCCTTCGGCGGTGAGTACCGCCGCGAGAAGTGGGACCAGAACCCGGGCGAGCTGAACTCCTACACCGGCACCGGTGCGCAGGGCTTCGGCGGCTTCACCCCGACCAACGAAGTGCACACCGATCGCCACAACTACGCGGTCTATGCGGGCCTGGAAGCGGACCTGAGCGAGAAGTTCTCCGCCGGCATCACCGGCCGTTACGAGGATTACTCGGACTTCGGCGACCGCTTCTCCGGCAAGCTGTCGGCGCGCTATGCGTTCACCGACAAGGTCGCGCTTCGCGCCACCGCCTCCAGCGGCTTCCGAGCGCCTTCGCTGCCGCAGCAGGGCTACCAGGCGGTGACCAGCCAGTTCACCAACGGCGTGTTCGTCGAACGCGGCACCTTCCCGACCACCAGCCCGGCTGCACAGGCACTGGGCGCGTCGCCGCTGAAGGCCGAGACCTCCACGTCCTACAGCCTGGGTCTGGTACTGCAGCCGATCGACCGCCTGTACGTCACCGTCGATGCCTACCAGATCGACATCGACGACCGCATCGCGTTGTCGTCCAGCATCACCACCAACGCAGCATCCAGTGCGCTGCTGGCCGGGCTGGGCCTGCCGCAGGTGACCGCGTTCTCGTACTTCACCAATGGTCTGGACACCCGCACCCGCGGCGTTGACTTCGTCTCCAGCTACACCGTGCCGTTCAGCGCCAGCAGCCTGGAACTGACTGCGGCGTACAGCTACAACGACACCGAAGTGCAGCGCGTGGGCGGCACGCCGGCGGTGTTCGGCACGCTGGGCCTGACCCAGTCGCTGATCGGCCGCGATGAGATTGGCCGCATCGAAGACAGCTACCCGCACGACAAGACCATCCTCAGCGGCACCTGGCGTTCGGACCACTGGGAGCTGGGCCTGGCGGCAACCCGCTACGGCAAGTTCACGGTGCGCAACTCGGCCACGGCCACGCGTGACCAGACCTACGGCGACAAGTGGGTGCTGGATGCGTCGGCCAGCTACAAGCCGAGTGCGAACTGGACGCTGACGGTAGGTGCCGACAACCTGCTGAACGAGTACCCGGACCGCACCGAAGATCTGCAGAACTCGACCTTTGGCATGCTGCCGTACAGCAACTACTCGCCGTTCGGCTTCAATGGTGCGTATGTGTACGGGCGGATCAAGTACAACTGGTAAGCGGTAACGGGCGCGCCGGGCCCTGCCCGGCGGGTTCATCCGGGGTCAGATCCCCTTTTCCTGCAGGAAAAGGGATCTGACCCTATTTGCTCTAAAGGTTTGCCGCATTTGGCTCATTAGGTGAAAATCGGGGCATCCCCCCGATTTCTGCGAGAGCCGATGCACCATGACAC
>NZ_JBFRFE010000560.1:0-2921 GCF_052114665.1 Stenotrophomonas sp. 2YAF22
GCACAGCAGCGTGACGACGGTGGCATCTCGTGGATTTCGCTGGTGCGCGGCTACGGCGGCCTGGGCGTGTTTGGCGCCTTCATGGGCGTGCTGGCGTGGGCGGTGTCGCCGTCGCTGGCGGCCTGGATGGCGCCGGTGGTGATCGGCATGGTGCTGGCGGTGCCGGTGGTGGCCCTGACCTCGCTGCGCGGGCCGGGTGCCTTCCTGCATCGCCTTGGCCTGCTCGACATCCCTGAAGAGAACATCCCGCCGCCGGTGCTGGTGCGCGCCGCAYAGCTGCGCCGGGAAGCGGCCGAGCAACCGCCGCTGTACTGATCGCACCGTGCCAGCGGCATAATGCGGCTTGAACGTACAGGAGCCGCAACATGCTGCAAACGGTGGAACAGGAAACCGGCACCTCGCCGCAGTGGTCGGTGATCTGGCTGCACGGCCTCGGTGCCGACGGCCATGATTTCGCGCCGATCGTGCCCGAACTGGTGCGTCCGCACTGGCCGGCGCTGCGCTTCGTGTTCCCGCACGCACCGGTGCGGCCGATCACGATCAACAACGGCGTGCCGATGCGTGGCTGGTACGACATCGTTGGCATGGACTTCCGTTCGCGCGCCGACATGACCGGCGTGCAGGAGTCGGTGGCGCAGCTGGATGCGCTGATCGCCCGCGAGATCGAACGCGGTGTCGCCGCCGATCACATCTTCCTGGCCGGCTTTTCGCAGGGCGGGGCGGTGATCCTCAGCGCCGCGCTGGCACGCACTGCACCCTTGGCCGGCCTGATCGCACTGTCGACCTACCTGCCGGATGCCGAAAGCGCGTCGCGCGTCGATGGCGCGGTGGACGTGCCGGTGTTCATGGCCCACGGCAGCAGCGACCCGGTGATCCCGCAGGCAGTGGCCGCGCACAGCGCCGAGACGTTGCGCACGCTCGGGCTCGACGTGCAGTGGCACAGCTACCCGATGGCCCACCAGGTCTGCGCCGAGGAAATCGACGCGTTGGGCGACTGGCTGCAGGCACGCCTGGGCGTCGCCTGACCCATGGCCGCAAGCGCTGCCACCCCGTGGATGCCGGAACTGTGCCGCTTGCCGCGGTTGGCAGCGATGCTCGGCCTGGCCGAACTGGTGGTGGTGGTGCTGGCATTGGCGCCCGATGGCAGCCGCCACTGGACGATGGGTGAACTGGCCTCGGCCAGTGGTTTCGCGCTGTGGCTGGCGCTGGCGGTTACCGCCAGCCTGTGCCTGCTGCGGCAGGCGCTGTCGAAGCTGCCGGAAACGCTGGGCGCCGTCGCCGCCGTCGGCCTGGCCGCGCTGATCGCCATCCTGTGCGCGGGCATCATCCACGCCCTGTATGCCGTGCTGGGCGACAACTTCGCGCGCGGCATCGGCTTCTGGCGCTTCACCCTGGGCAGCGCGGCTACCACGGCGCTGATCACCGCGTTGGCGCTGCGCTACTTCTATGTCAGCGACCGCTGGGCGGCGCAGGTGCAGGCCAATGCCCGCGCGCAGGCTGACGCTCTGCAGGCGCGCATCCGCCCGCACTTCCTGTTCAACAGCATGAACCTGATCGCCAGCCTGCTGCATCGCGACCCGGCGGTGGCCGAGCGTGCCGTGCTCGACCTGTCCGATCTGTTCCGCGCCGCGCTGGGGGCGGGCGAAGGCGATTCGACCCTGCGCGATGAGTGCGAACTGGCCGAGCGCTATCTGTCGATTGAATCGCTGCGCCTGGGCGACCGCCTGCGGGTGAACTGGCAGCGCGATGAACCCCTGCCCTGGGACCTGCCGATGCCGCGGCTGGTGCTGCAGCCCCTGGTGGAAAACGCGGTGCTGCACGGCATCTCGCGCCTGCCCGAAGGTGGCACCATCGAACTGCATCTGGCCTGTGTGGGCAGCGAGCTGCAGATCCGCGTACGCAATCCTGCACCGGATCCGCAGGTGCCCGGGCTGGCCCTGGCGCAGGGAGCAGGCCACGCCCAGCACAGCATCGGCCATCGCCTGACCTGGCGCTTTGGCCGCGCCGCGCGGATGACGGCTGGCTGGAGCGAGGGCTACTATGCCTGTCAGGTGACGGTGCCGATCCAGTGAGGGGACGATCGTGAGGGTAGTCATCGCCGATGACGAACCGCTGGCGCGCGAGCGCCTGCGCAGCCTGTTGGCCGCGCAGGAAGGGGTGGACGTAGTGGCCGAGGCCGGCAACGGCGAGCAGGCCCTGCACGCGTGCGCCGAACTGCAGCCGGACCTGGTGCTGCTGGATATCGCCATGCCCGGCCTGGACGGGCTGGAAGCGGCCCGCCATCTGGCCAGTTTCGAGCCGAGGCCGGCCGTGGTGTTCTGCACCGCCTACGATGCGCACGCGCTGTCGGCGTTCGAGGCAGCGGCCATCGATTACCTGATGAAGCCGGTGCGCGCCGAGCGGCTGGCGGCGGCGATCGCGCGTGCCCGCACCTTCCTGGCCGGCCGTGATGGGCAACCCCAGCACACCGGCGGCCAGGCCCGCAGCATGCTGTGTGCCCGCCTGCGGGGCAGCCTGCGATTGATTCCGCTGGACGATATCCACTATCTGCAGGCCGAAGAAAAGTACGTGGTGGTGCATCACGCGCGTGGCGAGGACCTGATCGAGGAATCGTTGAAGTCGCTGGAGGAAGAGTTCGCCAGCCGCTTCGTGCGCATCCATCGCAACTGCCTGGTGGCGCGCCACGAACTGGTGGAACTGCGTCGTGGCAGTGGTGGCCAGGTGCAGGCGGTGCTGCGGCATGGCAAGCAGCCGCTGGAAGTGAGCCGGCGCTGCGTGGCGACGCTGAAGCAGGAATTGCGGCATCTGTGAGGTTACGCGCGGCCTGCGGCCGCGACTGCTTCGACAGCAACAGCAACAGCAACAGCGGGTTGGTCGGCTCTGTGTTGTTGCGTGTTGGGTGAGGCGGGATGGGCGGGCGG
>NZ_JBFRFE010000561.1:0-2909 GCF_052114665.1 Stenotrophomonas sp. 2YAF22
ACCACCAATAGCAGGATGCCGCCAAGGAAGAGCAGCGCCTTGCGATTCAGGCGTTGTTCCTCAGCCGAGCGCAACTGAGGGGCGCCGGCATCCAGGTCGGGTGCAGGGCCAGCCTGAGTGTTGCCGAAATAGGGATTGGACGACGCCTCGGGCGCAGCGCCAGAAGCGCTGCCGTACGGGCTCTGGCTGTCGTCGCRCCCGTTGTTTGGATCGCTTCCGGGAGTGTTCTGCTGGCTCATTTCTTCACGTTCCTTCGCAGACCAACGACGAAATCGCCGTGGCGGATGACCAGGTACGGGTAGGTCCCGTGGACGATCAAGGTATTGCCTTCAACGGTGGTGTTGACCACGAAATCCTCGCCGTACTCCTTCTCACGGCCGAACACGGCCGGGAAAATGCCGGTCTTGTACTCCGGCGAGTTCGGAAGTTTCAGGTAGGTGAAACGACCATCGTCGTACGCGTTGACCGGAATCAGCCACCCCATCTTCTTCGCCTTGCTGGTCGAATAGGAGTAGTTGAAGTTGTACTGGCGATCCTTGGCCAACTCCGTGCTCAACAGCGGCTGTGCCTCTTCCTCCACGGCCTCCTGGGCAACACCGAACACGGTGTCGTTCGGGTAGCTGAAGGCGATCTTGTACTGCACGCCGGCACGACGGGCCTGCTCGAGCTGGCGCCAATCGGTCGCCACCACCTTCAGTTCGAAGATGTACGAATGGGTCTCGGTGCGCACCATCATGTTGGTGTCGACATCGACGTTTTTCGGCTTGATGTAGAACACGTTCTCGCGGCGGGTCAGCTCCCAGCCGCTGCTGAAACCAGTGCTGTAGTCGAGGATCTTTTCGTTCGGGCTCAGCTCGATCTGGGTGGTCAGACCCAGGCCGGTGCGAACCGGATAGATGCGGTCCTTCTCATACTCGTAATGGTCTACCGCCTGTGCCATCGCCGCGGTGGAAAACACCAGCGACAGCAACGACAGCAGCGCCAATGCGCTCCCCCTGACTTTTCGACTACTCATCGGTTGCTTGCTCCATCAGCATTTCCGGTGGAATTGTTCGGCGCCGGCGGCATGGCCTGCCCCTGCTGCATCGGTTGCCCCTGCATCGGTTGCCCCTGCATCGGTTGCCCCTGCATCGACTGGCCTTGCATCGGTTGCCCCTGCTCATTGACTGGCACTGCCACAGGTTGGCCCGTTGCAGGATCAATCATGGTTGCCGCGGCAGGGTTGTTCGGATCATAGATGCCCTGTGCCTGCTGCGCGGCCTGCTGCGCCTGCGCCTGCATCGCGCCATCGTCCGGCACCGGCACGCCACGTGCGTAATCGTTGTCCACGCGGTATTCGGTGACCTGGAAGGCGAGCGGGTTGAGCACACGATCCTGTTCGGACAGCGCCAGATTCTGGTTGTACTCGAAGCGCATCGTCACCAGCTGGTTGTCCAGATAGGTAGCCGCGCCACTACGCTTGTCGAGCAGGCTGCGCTGGATGCGCACCGAAGCGCCGCGGAAACTGCCGTTCGCCTCAGTACCCAAGGGGGTGATGCTGAGGATCTTGACCCGGATCGCTTTCTCGCGACCGTACATCACGAACGGGTTCTGCGGGTTGTTGCCGGCATAGCGCTGACGCATGCTCTGGGCGACAGGACCGCTGGACATCACAAACACCAGCTCCCAGTCGCGCAGGCCCATCACCGCCGAGTCGTATGACTCACGCGCCAGCACGTACTGGGCGACGTTGCTGCGGTTGACCGCTTCGTTGCTGGTGATCGTCTCGCCCTGGAACGTGCCGCGCAGGCGCGCAACCGTCGCCGTACCCGTATAGGCATCAGCCATCACCAGGAAAGGCACTTTCTCCTTCAGTGGCAGCATGTAGTAGTAGCCACCGGCCAACGCCAGCGACATCAGCAACGAACCGGTGGCGACCCACCAGGCACGACGCTCGCTTCGCCTGGCCATGTCGGCCACGGTGATCTCGTAGCTGACCGCCTTGGCGACCGACTGCTCGACCTTGGGGCTGTTGCCTGCATCCTTCTTGCGGAACATGGATTCTTCCGTACTGCTGAAACATCAATGGGCGCGACGCCCCTGCGCCAGGCGCGGGGTGCGGCACGTTCGATGATTTCGACGCGGTCTCAGCTGCCGCTGCTGGCTTCGGGATCCTGGGCCGACGCGGTTGGCGTCGATCCAGCGCTCTGCACGACGATCTGGTTGCCGACGATGGAGACGGAAACGCCCTGCGCCGCATAGGCCGCCGTGAGATCGATCACGGCCTGCTGTGCGTTGGTGGTGTCGATCTCCGACACCGCGCCATACAGGGTGAAATCCGAACTGAGGCGATAGTCCAGCGTGCGACCGGAATCCTTGGCCCAGCGCTCGAGCATCGCCTTCAGCGTACGATCCATCGGCGACGCCTGATAGACGTAACTGGAGTACAGCGGAATCTCGGTCGGAGCCGTCGCGAAACGGTTGACCGGCTTCCAGCGCCCTCCGAAGTCGGGTGCGGGCTTGGTAGCACAACCTGCCACCATCAACGCCGCCACTGCGGCGATGGACATTTTTGCAATAAACGCCTGATTCATACGGGCTTCACTTTGACGTACGAAAAAGCAGTCCCGATGTTGGTCCCTTGGTCGTTCGGCACTGCGCGATGCACGCCGAAAACGTAACGAATGCACTGCTTAACAGCACATGGGCACGGTTCCCCTGCAGCTCGAAAGCTGCCAACCAAGTCGCGTGAAGCAACCTCATCCGAGGCCCCTTTCACGCACCCTCACCAACGTCGGAACCATCCCTGTTCCCATGGCTGAAACTCCTGGCCACTCTGAAAGCATGACGAATCACACAGATTCGCAAGCCACGCATAGAGTCGCACAACTACGCGTCAATTCGATGTCAGACAAATCTGAATTTTGACC
>NZ_JBFRFE010000562.1:0-2907 GCF_052114665.1 Stenotrophomonas sp. 2YAF22
GCCATGCATGCCGTATTCCATACGACCTCCGTTTGACTTGTTCTGCATCGTTGACGGTCGACCAATTCACTTGCGAGCTACTGAAAGACTCCCGGCCTTCACAACCGGTTGATGCCAATTAGTCATAGATTTCACGACACGTCAATTACAGGGCGCGACTTTCGCGATTGAAATTATTAATCGTTCATGAAAGGACGTAACGACGGGGATCGGGAATCTCCGTGCCGATGTCGACATCGCCCACCTGCGAACCCGGGCGCCGATCACAGATCAGGCCATCGCCGCCGGCAAGTGGATCAATTCTGGCCATATTGCTAAGCATGCTTAGCGAATTACTCTTAACGGTCTTTCCGCGACAACCCTCGACGCATCTCATCCGGCTTCATCCTGCGAGTTCTGATCCACCGGGAACAGCGCGGGGTATCGCTGCTGCAGGATGTAGCGCCTCAGCGGCGGGATGGGAAAGCCTCTGGGCCATTGCGAGACAGCGGATCTGCTGATTCCAAACAACTTGGCGAGCTCTGCGTCGGTGGAAAAACCGAGCCGCGTGCGGACCTGCCGCTTGCTCCAGAATTCGTCCATTTTCGATCCCTTTCATCATCAAACTTATTCTTGCGCCAAGGCCTCTTTCGATTCCACGCGTTAAGCTGGCTTGCATAGATGAATACTCTTGGACAACGACTCGCGGTCGCCATGAAGGACGCCGGGCATGCACGCCCGGCCGACCTGGCGCGTGCCGCCGACACGACGACGGCGACGGTCAGCAACTGGCTCAACGACCACGTCAAAGCCAATCACGTGAAAGCCGAACAGCTGTTCCGCATGGCCGACGCGGTGAAGCTGGACCCACGGGAACTGCTGTTCGGCCCGTTGGGACGGGGTGTCGGCGAGCGCGGCACGGCCTACATGCACATGCCCAGCGAAGCCCATCTGGACGTGTGGCAAGCGGCCTATGAGCTGGTCGCCCACATCCTTGCCGAGCGTGGGCTGGAGGTCGGTTACCGGCGCGAGGCCACGCTGGGGCTGATGGCCCATGACCTGCTGATGGAAGGGGTCAGCCGCGGCAAGGTCGCACGCGTGGTGATGACCGCCCTGCCCTGACCCATCGCGGGCTGGTAGCATGGTGATCGATGGGGATGGGGCTCCCCCGATAACCGCCTGAGATGGCTGATGGCTCCTGCTGCGACGAACCCGGCGTTCGTCGATGGCAGGTCTTGCCCGCCATTGCGCACGCCGTCGAACCTGCGAACACGCACTCGAGGCAAGCAATGCAGACGATGAACAACTATGTGCTGGTATTCCTGGGCGGCGGTGTCGGCGCCTGCCTGCGTCACGCCTGCAATCTGATCGGCGCCCGCGTCGCCGTCGGCAGTTCCTGGCCCTGGTCGACCTTCCTGATCAACATCAGCGGCGCCTTGCTGATGGGCGTGGTGGTGGAGGCATTTGCCCTGCGCAACGGCGCGTCACCGCAACTGCGCCTGCTGCTGGCCACCGGCATTCTTGGCGGCTACACCACGTTCTCCACATTCTCGCTGGAAATCGGCCTGCTGCTGCAGCGGGGCCAGCATGGCCTGGCCGCACTCTACGCGGGCGGCTCGGTCGCCCTTGGCCTGGCCGGGCTGTTCGCCGGCATGAAGCTGACCCGGCTCGCGCTGGGGTGACACTCAGCTCGCGGCAACGCGCGCCTGTCCGCGCCACTGCCGTGGCGATTGCCCGGTGTGTGCCTTGAACGCCCGCGACAACGCCGCCTCGCTGCCATAGCCGACCTCGTCGGCAATCCGTTTCAACGGTCGCCCCTGACGCAGCGCCTGCTGCGCCAGGCCGACCCGCCACCCCTGCAGATAGTGACCGGGCGTGGTCCCCATGGCCTCACGGAAGCTGGCGGCGAACACGCTGCGTGACATGCCTGCGACGTCGGCCAGATCTTCCAGCGTCCAGGCCTGGGCCGGTGCCTCATGCATCGCCACCAGCGCCAACCGCAGACGTGGATGACCGAGCCCGGCGAACAGGCCACCGCGCATCTCGCCCCCTTCCATCAGCTGCCGCAGCACCTGGATCATCACCACCTCGAACAGGCGGTTGACCATCACCGCCCGACCGCAGCGTTGCTCGAATGCCTCCTCGAACAGCAGCTCCAGGGCGGCATGGCCGCCGTACAGATCGGCCAAGGGCAGGCAGATGAAGTCGGGCAGCGCCGCACTGATCGGGTTGAGCCTGCCACCTTCGAAATGGAGATTGGCGCAGGCCATGTCGGCGCCGTGCTGTGGATCGGTGTGGAAGCGATGCGGCAGCGGGCGCGGGTACAGCAGCAGGCTGGGAACCTCGACCTGCACCGTCTGCGTGCCATGACTGACCTGCAACGGACCGCGCCGCACCAGGTGCAGCTGGCCGGCGTCGCCTTCGGCCTCCAGGCTGTTGATGCCGCACAGCGCGCCGGCATGGAACACCGAGGCGGTGACCGCGAAGCGTTCGAGCAGGATGGCGAGGCGATCGACCATGGCGGGACCCCAGATCAAATGGAAGGGAGCAGATACGGCAGATCGTATCGAATTCGATTGCGTTGCGTCAGGGGCTAGCCACCGTGCAGGGGCAGCGCTATACAGGCGGCACCTTCCGCGCAGACCGCACCGGCCAGGGCAAAGACCATGATGCGAACCTTCCACCGGCTGGTCCTGGCACTGGCCCTGCTGCTGCCGCACGTGTCGCAGGCCGCCGTGCCGCCCGCCACGCCGCGTACCTTCAGCGGCGAACTGCAGGGCGCACGCTGGCGTCTGGATGCGCCCACCGGCTGGAACGGCGAACTGGTAATGCTGGCGCATGGCTATGAGCCGGTCGGCGTGCCGCAGCCATCACCGATGCCGGCCAACGACAGCACCGCCAGCCTGCTTGCAGCAGGCTATGCCGTGG
>NZ_JBFRFE010000563.1:0-2893 GCF_052114665.1 Stenotrophomonas sp. 2YAF22
CCGCCCTGCTGCAGCGCCTGGCTGGTCATGTCGACACTGCCATTGGGGTCCAACAGATACTTGTCGACCAGCGCACTGGTCCAGAACGCAGCRGACACACGGATCACCATGTCCAGTGCGATCGAAATCATCGCCGCCAGCACGGCCATCGAGAACATCGTGCCGATGCCGTAGAACAGCCACTTCTGGAACAACTGCTTGGTCTGATCGAACAGCAGGCACAGGATGAACAGCGGCCCCAAGCCGATGAACAGCGCCAAGGCAACCTCGTAAAGCGGCAGCATCGAGCCCGCCGTCACCGCCGGGCCACCGGTACCCAGGCCATCTGCCCACAAGGCACGATTCTTGTCGTCGCGCAGGTTGCCGTCATCGAGCACCTTGATCGCATTAATGCTCGGCAGGCCTACCTGCATCCAAGCAAGGCTCCTCCCGATCTGRTCCTCCGGCRAATCATTCTTSCCGGTCACCACATAGGTGATCTCGTTCTTGACGTCCTTGATCAGGAAGTTCTTCAGGYTGCCACCGAACATCGCCATGCTGGTGGCAACACTGACGATCAACGCRGCACGCGCCATGTTGGTCACCARAAYCATCATCGAGTCGCGACTGCGGCCGGTAACGATGCGGAAGCCCTGGATAAGCACCCAGAGGGTCATCAGGGTCAACGCAATGCCRCCRACCCACGCCATCATGTTGCCMAGCAACTCGATGCCGAAATCGTCGATCCGCTTGCGCAGGTAAGACAGGATCGACCGGAAGAAGACGAAGTCCCCGATCGACTGGACCCGCACGGCGTTTCGAGATAAGCATCCAGCCAACGTACATGCATTGAGCCTGATAACGAACGTGGCACCGTTGAACAGACTTTAATAAAGTCAGCTCAACTTTCAAAACTTTCGAAAAACTGGCTCGGAGCAATCAGCGTAAAAAACGGTGCACTTTTTGCCACTCGGATCCACGCACTTCTTCTGCGCTTCTGCAATCGCAATCCTCTTCTTTGGAGCACGACCAACCGCAGATTGGGCTCCAGGTAAATCCGCAGAAGGAACTAACCATGCCACGCATTGGTTTGAATAGGATACCGTAACCTCGCAATCCTGTGCTCCACCACCAGCGCACCGCCGCATGGCTTCAGAAGCAGCAAGCTCTGCAGATCGCATATCTGAGACCATTCCCACTTGGGAAGTAGCAAGAGAGGTCGCTATCGCCCCCCAAGTGCTGATCCATTCGCCTGTGGGCCGAGGCGGCAAGGGTATCTGGTCACCTGATCCAGCAGCGCCCCCAGGAATTGGGGCACAGCCGCTCGCGCCCTGCCCCCCGATTGGGTAGAAGCCCGGAGGGCAACTTCCGCCCTCTGCACGACCAAGGTTTGGAAGAAGGGCGCCAAGAACACCAAACGATGCCAACACAATGAACGGATACATGCGCATGATATGACGACTCTCCAATTTCTGCGGAAATGCATCCGCTTTCAGTCAACGGGCGGGCGCATTTCCAAGCGCTCCGGGAGTGTGGCTCGGGGCATCTTGACTTGGCGCCACCTTCGGCATCGTCAACTGACTGCTCTCTGCGCGTCTCTCGGTACTCGTGGGATCAATAGGCTTGTAACTACCCGGCGGCGGCCCATTCGGTCCCGGCGCAGCAGCAACCGGGCTACCGCCTATCTGCGAATATGCCATGAAGCCACCCAGCGTGCCCTGGAAGAACATCGCCGCCATTGGGGGGCAGTCAGGATAAGCGTCGTGAGGATCAAYCCCATACCGCCCTGCTGCAGCGCCTGGCTGGTCATGTCGAAGCTGACATTGAGGCCAAGGAGATAGCGATGAATCTAGGCATCTAACCAGAACGCAGCGAGCAAGCACATCACCATGTCCGCCGCGATGGAAATCAATGCTAGCAGCACCACCTTCCAGAACATCAGGAAAGCCGCTTCTGGAACGACCATTCCGCCCAAAAAACAAAAGATAGAGAAGGCAGGACCACCATCTTGAACAGTCAGCGACTGAATCTATCCCGCTTCGCAACCTAGAAAAAGCCTAGGCCAACCCGTCCTGCTCGAGGCCAATATCAAAACTTCTCGAACTCAGGCTTTGTGCAATCGGAATAGAAAACAGTACATCGCTTACCACCGGAATCAATGCACTGCTGCTTAGCGTTGTTCTTCGCTACCGAAAGCGTTTTGCCGCTGGCGACCCCCGATTTCGAACCCGAAGTCTTCGTCTGAGGAACCAACCAAGCAGCACACTGATTCGCATACGTCAGAATAACAGCGCAATCTCGCGCACCTTCGGCCTGACACTTTCGATCAGCTTCTTCCTTCGCGTCAGACTCTGAGTAAAGGCCAGTTGAAACGCCAACAGATGACGTGGCCTCCGAGTGGGAAATAGCCCCCCACGTTGAGTGCCACCTCCCCGTTGGGCTGGGAGGAAGCGCGGGAGCACTTGGATCCCCAGGCGTACCCGCCGCCCCCGGAATTGGTGCGCAACCCAGCACACCATTGGCGCTCCCCACAGGATACTGTCCGGGCGGGCATCTCCCTTCCGCAAAGACGCTCTCTGCAGAGGACAGCCAAATCATCCCAAGAACCGCAACCACCAAGCGCAATCCACCAATTTTCATAGTTCCTCTCACCTGCAAGGTATAACTACTTCGTACCCGCTTTGCCCATGACACCAGTCAGTGAATGGGAATTGTCATGCCCACCGGTCATTTTTGGAGTTACATCGTGTACCGCCGTAGACTGCGTACCGCTAGCAGCTGGCGCCGCCGGCGTGTAACTACCCGGCGGCTGTCCATTCGCACTCGGCGCAGCAGCCACCGGACTACCGCCTATCTGCGAATATGCCATGAAGCCACCCAGCGTGCCCTGGAAGAACATCGCCGCCATTGGGGG
>NZ_JBFRFE010000564.1:0-2887 GCF_052114665.1 Stenotrophomonas sp. 2YAF22
CACCAACTTTGACGCGCTCGATGAGAAGGCCAGCTGGTGGGAAGTCGACGCAGTGATCTGTGCGTTGGGTACGACGATTCGTGCTGCGGGATCAAAGGCCGAGTTTCGAAAGGTTGATCACCACTATCCACTGAGCGTCGCGCGGTTCGCACGCGCGCACGGTGCGCCGGCATTCGTGCTCACCTCGGCAACAGGAGCCAACCGCAGGTCTCGCTTCTTCTACAACCGGGTGAAGGCTGAGCTGGAGCATGACCTGTCCACGTTGGGATTTGAGTCGCTCACCTATGTTCGGCCTGGAGTGATCGGCGGAGATCGCGAGGCATTTCGTTTGATCGAACGAGCCCTGGTGATGGCCTTGAAGCTTATCGGCCTAATTCTGCCCAAACGCCTGCGCCTGAATCTGCCACAGGCGATCGCAGCACAGCTGCTCAATGCAGCAGTAGGTCAGGTCCCGGGCACTCACATTGTCACTTCCGAGCAGATGATCTGAAGTCATCCGCTCAACCCAAACATTGCTGCAGGTGAGCCCTGTGCCACCAGGAGAAAAGAATGCCTCAGGTTCAATACAACGCCATTATCAACAGCAATTCGGATTCCGTCTGGAGTGTGCTCAAGCGCTTTGGTGCGATCAGTGATTGGCACCCCGCCATCCCCAGCAGTGAAATAGAGGGCGACGGGCCGGATGGGGTGGTCGGATGCATTCGCCGCCTGGTTCTGGCCGACGGGGCGATGCTTCGGGAGCAGCTTCTCATGATGGACGAGCGTCAGCAGAGCTTTTCCTATCGTTTCCTGGAGGCGCCGCTTGCAGTGGATAACTATGTGGCACATGTGAAGATCATTCCGCTGCACGGTCAGGAAAAGTCGGTGGTCCAGTGGACCGCCAGCTTTGAGAACCAGCAGCAAGATCCCCACGGCATGCAGACGGAGGCCATTCGTTCTCTTATTGTGGGTGGCCACGAAAGCCTGGCGGCGTTTCTGAGCGACCAAGGTGAGGCGGCCCCGATCCGCGCAATGCGTGCAGATACGTTGGAACGACAATAGGAGCATCGCGATGAGCACCGACATACGGCCAGTGCCGCTGGATAAGGCCTATAGACTGATCAATCACGGCCCGACTGTCCTGGTATCCGCTCGGCACGACGCCGTGGACAACGTCATGGCCGCAGCATGGGCCTGCGCCTTGGACTATGACCCGCCCAAGCTTACGGTTGTCCTGGACAAGATCGCGAAGACCCGGGAACTAGTCGAGCTCAGCGGCCGACTGGTCGTTCAGGTTCCCACGGTCGCTCAGGTAGAGCTGACCTACCAGGTCGGACATATGAGCCTGACGGAAGATCCGGATAAGTTGGCACGCTGCGGAGTTGAGCTGATGAACCTGGACGGACGAGACATGCCGTTCGTGTCCGGATGTGCTGCCTGGCTCGAATGTCGACTGATTCCGGAGCCGCAGATGCAGGGCCGCCACGATCTTTTCGTGGCGGAGGTAGTCGGAGCATGGGCTGATGCACGCGTGTTTGCAGAGGGCCATTGGCACTTTGCCGAAGCTCCCGACGATCTCAGAAGCGTCCACTACATTGCGGGTGCGCACTTCTACGCGATCGGCGAAGAGCACGTTGCGACCAAACGCAAACGCGTCAACCCCGCTAAAGAAGGGGACGGATCACCGGCCGACTGAGCAAAGGCTTGTGGTGACAGCCGTGAGAACTTCAGATTGTGCTTAGCCAAGGAGCGCATCACGGCCGCTGGATGTGGCTGGGATAGCCCACTCTAGTGCCATGTTTGGAGCTGCCAAAGACAATTGAACGCCGGTGACCTCACGGCACGCCCCATGGATGCAGCCGAGAGAGGTTGTTGATTCGACGGCAGCTCAGAAGATTAGGGATGTTCATCGCGGGTAGCGCTGATGTCCACTTCTGGCCGTGAGTGGACTATGGCGAGGCCAAGGGGCGCCCGCGCCGAGTCGCCCCAGGAGAGTGCCCCATGACGCGCWTGTAGGCGCGACTGAAGGCTGCCTGCGACGCGTAGCCGAGACGCTCTGCCACTACCTCGATGGAGAGGCTTTGGTGGGTCAGCCATTGACTCGCCAATTGCATTCGCAGCTCGGTCACGTACCGCAGGGGCGCGGTTCCAATAACGGTCTGGAACCGGTCTGCAAAGACAGAACGTGAGATGTTGGATTCTGCAGCCAACGCTTCGACGGTCCAGTCACGCCCAGGATCTTTGTGCAGGGCAAGCAACGACAGCGATAGACGAGGGTCGCGCATGGCCATGACCAAGCCGGATGCGCCGTCGCAACCGCGCTCGACCCAGTCGCGGACAATCATGGCGGCGACGGCATCCGCCAGTCGGGCGAGTATGCCTGCAAATCCAATACGTCCGGAGCACACCTCGCGCTTCATCGCGTCGACCATCGGCAACAGCCCGGGGAACTGAGTGCCGTTGCCATCGGCCAACATCACCGCCGGCATCACCTTGCTCAACCCTTGCATGCCACCCAGATCGAACACCATGCATCCGTGGAAAAGCACGGCGCTTGGCACGGCATGGGTGCTCGGGCACGTGTCTATCCCGCTCACCGTGTCACCCAGCGGGGCGGCGTCTATCGTTTCCAGGCACTGGACGGGATGGTCCTCGCCCGACAGCAACGCGTGTCCTTCTCCTCGGGGAAGAAGCACGACATCCCCGGCGGAGAGCAGGTGTTGGCTGCCGTCCTCGCCACGAAGAATCGCAGTGCCCACTGCCACGTAATGGAAGTAGGCATGCCCGGGCTTCGGGGTAAATCCAAGCCCAAAGGTCGGCCCGGTCTGAATGCGTCGGTATTGAACGCCATGCAGCCGCATGCCGGTCAGCAGCTCGCTGATCAGGTCGGAGGGCAGGTGTGGGGCGT
>NZ_JBFRFE010000565.1:0-2884 GCF_052114665.1 Stenotrophomonas sp. 2YAF22
ATGGATGCCGCGGCCAAGCCCCCAGGGATGGGTTCACGGCGTCCCCCGCCAACCCACCCCGCCCCGCCAAGCGCGGCTTTTGCTCCAAGCGACCAGCCACGAGGGGCTCAGCCGTTCGCCGCCGCAAACACCGGCCGCGTCAGGTTGTCCGCCTCGCCATCAGTGCACAGCACTTCGTCTTCAATGCGGATGCCGCCGTACGGACGGAAGAAGTCCACCCGCTCCCAGTTGATCGCATCGCCATGACCGGCGTCCTTCACTTCGTTCAACAGCATGTCGATGAAGTACAGGCCCGGCTCGATCGTCACCACCATGCCCGGCTCCAGCACGCGGGTCAGGCGCAGGTACGGATGACCCGTCGGACGCTCGATGCGGCCGCCTTCATCGCTGGCCGCGAAACCGGCCACGTCATGCACCTGCAGGCCGATCAGGTGGCCGATGCCATGCGGGAAGAACGCGGCGCTGACGCCGGTTTCCAGCGCGGTCTGCGGCGACACCTTGATCACGCCAAAGTCCTTCAGCACGCCCATCAGCGACAGGTGCGCATCCACKTGCAGCTGCTTGTAGTCGAAGCCCGGGCGTACGGCCGCGCACATCGCCTGCTGCGCGGCATCGACCGCTTCGATCATCGCCGCGAACTCGTCATGGCCGGCGGCGGCGTAGGTACGTGTGATGTCGCTGGCATAACCGTGCGCGCTGGCGCCGGCGTCGATCAGGAAGCTGCGCAGCGGCTGCGGTGCCTTGCGGCCCAGTTCGGTGTAATGCAGCACCGCCGCATGCTCGTTCAAGGCCACGATGTTGCCGTACGGCAGCTCGGTGGCGTCCTGGCCCACGGCCTGGCAGTACGCCATGTGGATGCTGAATTCGTCGGCGCCGTTGCGGAACGCCGCTTCGGCTGCCCGATGGCCGCGCACACCCAGCACCTGCGCCTGGCGCATCAGGGCGATTTCATACGGCGTCTTGCTGCCACGATGCCATTCCAGGTAGTTCACCACCGGCGCTGGATTGTTCGGCACATACGCGCCCAGCGCGCTCTGCGGTTCACCCAGGATCGCGCAGCGCGCCGGGTCGGGCGGCAGCAGTGCCAGCGCTTCGTCCGGCGTGCGGATGATGTGGATGTCGAAGTGCTCGACCCACCAGCCGCTCGGTGCATCCGGCACCACATGCCAGTAGTCGAACGGCTGGTGGAAGATCACCGCCGGACGCTTGCCCGGGGTGAACACGATCCAGCTGTTGGGTACACGGGTCAGCGGCAGCCAGGCCTTGAACTGCGGGTTTACCGCATACGGGTAGTCACGGTCGTCGAAGACCTGGTAGTGCAGGGTGCCGCTGGGCACCACCAGGTGGTCGAAGCCGCCGCGTGCCAGCGCCTGCTCGGCGCGTCGGCACAGCACGGCCAGGTGGTCGGGATACAGGGCGCCGGGGTCTTGCTGGATCATTGCGGTGGCTCGACACGGAAAACGGCCCTAGATTCTGCCGGATACCGACGCAATCCGCTGTGCCGGAACCGGCACTCAGCCCGTCGAAACCGGTGTCTCGTCGTTGTCTTCGCCGATCCACCGGCGCAGCAGCTGCCGATGCTCGCGTGACAGGGTCAGGAAGCGGAAGCCTGCCCAGCTCTGGCCGGGTGCATGCGCCGGTTCGCTCCACAGCAGGTGTACGCCGACGTCGATCCACTCGCTGCGGCCATCGGCCGATGGCAGCGGGAAGCGCAACTGATACAGCGCATCGTCGCGCAGCGTGGCGCTGGCCAGCATCAGCATGCCGGTCTCGGACACATTGCCAAGCCGGCCGACCACGCTGTCGCGCATCTGGTCGGTCACCGGTACCAGATCGGAGACCTGCCGGCGCGGCGCACGGCGGGTATCAACGGGCGGTTGCGTGCTCATGCGTTGGGCTCCTGCGGTCGACGTCCGGCGAGCGCGCGCAGTGCGCTCAGGCTCGCCTGCCAGGCGCGGTCGACCAGCCGGCCCTTTTCTTCGGTGACCAGTTGCGCGCGTCCGGCACTCATCTGCCGGGCCAGCGTATCCAGGGTGGTTTCGCCGATCTTCTGCCCACGCGCGTTGACGAACAGCACATGGCCGGTCAGCAGGCTGTACCAGGACAGGCGCTGGCGGCGCAGTGTGCCTTCGCCATCGTCGATATCGAACCAGCTGCCGAAGGGCAGCGTGCATAGTTGCTGATAGCTGGCCTCCTCGGCCTCGCTGCGCGGCGCGGCCTCATTTGCCTGGGTCTGCGCGCCTGCGTGTTCGCCTAGCCGCGCATGGGCCTTCAGGCGCGCACTGAGTTCGGTGCGCGAGGTGCTTTCGTCTTCGCCACCCGGCGTGGACAGGCGGCGCGCGACCGCCGCGGCTTCCTCTGCGTGGTAGCCGACCTGCAGCAGGGCCGATTCAACCTCGGCGGCCAGCGGAGCGTCAGTCGCGCTGCTTTCGCTGGCAGCCTCGGCAGTGATCGTCGCGATGCGTTCGGTCTGCTGCAGGCGCTCCTGCCATTGCGGCGAATCATCACCGTGGCGCAGACGGGTCAGCGTCAATGCGTCCGCCCAGGCCTGGCGCAGCAGTGTCTGCACGAAGCGTGGCGGTTCCTGCGTGTCGCAGCACTGGTCGATCTGCGCATTGGCCTGGCGGCGCGCAAGCTCCAGCCGTTCCTTGCCGCGTGCCGCTTCCACGTGACGGCGCTCTGCCAGTTCAGCGCGGTGCGCGGCGGCACGCTGATGCTGCTGTATCTCTTCGTTGGCGGCGGCAAAGGCCTCGGGCGTGCGCGCATCCTTGCCCAGCAGTCCCTGCACGCTCTGCGCCAGCCGTTGCAGCAGCTGCGGATCGACGTCGTCATCGCCGAGCCAGCTGGCGCCGGCTTCAGCGACATGGTTGAGCAGTTCGCGCGC
>NZ_JBFRFE010000566.1:0-2879 GCF_052114665.1 Stenotrophomonas sp. 2YAF22
GCACGCCCCGGCCCTGCTCGGCACCCTCGGTGGCCTCGCACTGGGCATGGAATTCATCCCCGGCCAGACGCTCAGTACCGCGCAAGCCGTGGGCAATGAAGTGTTCGAACAGCTGCAGCACGCGCTGAGCCGCCTGCATGCCGCCGGCATCACCCACAACGACCTGCATGGCACCAACGTGGTGGTCAGCGCCGGCGTGCCGGTACTGCTGGACTTCACCTCGGCCTGGCGCGTACCGCGCTGGCTGCGCCGCAACCCGCTGAGCCGGCAGCTGAGCCGCAGCGACATGAAGAACCTGCTGAAGATGCGCCAGCGCGTGACCGGGCAGGCGCCGAGCCCTGCGCAGGCGGCCATGGTGGCCGACCCCGGTTGGGTGGCGGCTGTGCGCCAAGGCTGGAAGCGGTTCTACAAGTGGGCGAAGCGTCGGTAGAGGTCGAGCTTGCTCGACCGCTTTTCTGTAGAGCCGAGCCCACGCTCGGCGGCTCTTTGCATCAGCCGAGCGTGAGCTCGGCTCTACAAAAACGGCTTACAACGCGTCCGCGTCCAGCTCACCGGTACGAATACGCACCACGCTGCCCAGGTCGTACACGAACACCTTGCCATCGCCGATCTTGCCGGTGCCCGCCGCCTTCACGATGGCTTCCACCACCACCTCCACCTGATCGTCGGTCACCGCCACTTCCAGCTTCACCTTCGGCAGGAAGTCGACCACGTACTCGGCGCCACGGTACAGCTCGGTATGGCCCTTCTGGCGACCGAAGCCCTTCACTTCCGTCACCGTGATCCCGGTAACACCGCGCTCGGCCAGCGCTTCGCGCACGTCGTCGAGCTTGAACGGCTTGATCACCGCCATGACCATCTTCATCGTCTATCTCCTGTATTCCGGCGTGGAGGATAGCGCCTGAACGCGGCCGGTGCGAAACCCGCAGCGCCTGTCCGGCGGGCCGGGGCCAGCAGTATCCTTACGGCCGAACAGCCGTGGCCGCGCCGGATGCGCAGGCCCACCACCCCTCGGAGCACCCCATGATCGACCTGAACCAAATCGATGACCTCGCCCGTCGCCTCAGCGACCTGGTGCCGCCGGGCCTGCGCGAATCGCGCGAGGAACTGCAGGCCACCTTCAAGAGCGCGCTGCAGGCGGGGCTCGCGAAGCTGGACTTGGTGACCCGCGAGGAATTTGAAGTGCAGCGCGCGGTGCTGCTGAAGACGCGCGAGAAGCTGGACGCGCTGGAAACAGCGGTGCGCGAGCTTGAAGGGCGCGGCACCGCAGAATAAAAAAGGAGGCGCGCTGCGCCTCCCACTTACAGATTATTTCCCTGATGGGGCCTTGCCGCAAGGCCCGCCCGGCGCCTTAGACTCGCCGGCCTGTCGATCCGGCAGGACAGGTAGGGGTAGTGCCGATGGCACAGGACACCGAATGGACACCCGTTTCGCATGACACCTGCGACCAGGTTGCCGGGCCGTTTTATCACGGCACCCGGGCTGACCTCGCGGTGGGCGAGCTGCTGAGCGCGGGCTTCCGGTCCAACTATCGCGACAGCGTGGTGATGAACCACATCTACTTCACCACGATTGCCAAGGGCGCCGGGCTGGCTGCGGAGATGGCCCGGGGTGAGGGGCGACCGCGTGTGTATTTGGTGGAGCCGACCGGGCCGTTTGAGGACGATCCTAATGTGACCAACAAGAAGTTTCCCGGGAATCCGACGCGGTCGTATCGGAGTACGGAGCCGTTGCGGGTTGTTGGGGAGATTACGGAGTGGGAGGCCTACGATGCGGAGTTCGTTCGGCAGTTGAGGGAATTTGTTGCGTCAGGGAGTGGGGAGATCATCAACTGATGACCTGTTGGCGTTGGGCGTTGCGCACCTCTTCCTCGGCATCATAGATGTCCAGCCCGAGCTCGATGCCGCGCTGCCCCAAGGCGAGCAAACCACGAGGCGAGAGCGATACACCATCATTGCTGCTGCCCATGAAAAGACCGCAGAACAGGTCAGGCCGGAACCGTGCCAGTGACGCCCATATGGCGAGATCTCCGGTGAGTTGATCCAGGATCTCGAAGATCTGAGCTTCCAAGTCTTCAGGTTCACGACGCTCCGCATCAAGTCGCCAGCTTCCGGTCCTGGCGACACGTACGACCCCTGATGGGCTGCCTTTAAGTTCCTGGCCCTTGTGATACGAAGCAGTTGGAGTCGCCCCAAGCAAGGCACTAATTTCATCTGGCAGGAGGTCGCTCCCGAAGAATCGGAGTGTTACCAGAGAATGGTCGAATGCTGGCATTGGGATCCGGCTGTCCTTTTCGGAATCGCTTCCAATCTATACGTCTCATCGAAGTTAGGTCAGCCTGACCACGTTGAGGGAGTCCAAGTTCGGACGAAGAGGGTTGCCATTCTTGATCGAACTTGAGCACCCGGACGTCGGTCTCAGAACTTTACTCTGCTGTAAACAAGGTCCAGTTCTTCATCATGCATGACCCAGCGACCAGCATTGCCCTCCGGACACAGGTAGAACTTTCCGGCGTAATTTGACGCGCGCGACCAAGCGCTTCGGRCGAACTGGGGAAAGCGCCGCATGACTCGCGCGTCCGGCATTTCCGGCCTGCTTGCCAGCGTGCAGTCTTCAGGCAAAGTAAGAATGCCGCTGGTTAGACGAAAGACCAACCACGACTCATTGGTGTCCATGTCGTGCGTCTCTTGTATGTTGACAGCATCCTCAGGCAACCACGCGGGCAACCACTTCGATTCACCGATTGCCTGTCTCGAAACAGCTTGGCTTCGGTCTGCATATTGGGTGCTTGCAACTTCCGAGCAGCTAGAAAGTGCGAGTGCCAGCGAGACCATCAGGAAGAGCTTGCGAGAGTTCATTGGAGGCATGCAAGTCATCAG
>NZ_JBFRFE010000567.1:0-2878 GCF_052114665.1 Stenotrophomonas sp. 2YAF22
CGTACCAGCTGGGCGGGAAGGCGGCGCTCACCGGCGGCCTCGCAGAAGCGGGAAAGGGCGTCGGAGCGGGGGAGGACGGTCGGGCTTCACGCCGATAGTTTGGCCCAAGCCGGGCGCCCGTGGTGTGAGGGCAGCGGCTTGCCGATGCCGATGYCGGGCGCGTACCTTGATGCCACGCCAAGGAGTTTCCCCATGCGCCGCCTGCCCTGGGTGGGCCTTCCCACCGACAGCACCGTGCTCGGCCATCATCGTTTCGCGGTGGCCGGGGAAAAATATGTGCGTGCGTTGGTTGACGCTGCGCAGGCAACACCGCTGGTGCTGCCGAGTCTGCAGCCGCCGCTGCCGGCGCGCGATTGGCTGCAGGGCCTGGATGGCCTGCTGCTGACCGGCGCGGTCAGCAACATCGAGCCGCAGCATTACGAAGGGGGCCGCACCTGGAACGGCAACCGGCATGACCCGGCGCGCGACGCCACTGCGTTCGCGCTGCTGCACGAGGCGCTGGCGTTGAATCTACCCGTGCTGGCGATCTGCCGCGGATTCCAGGAATTGAATGTGGCGCTCGGTGGCACGCTGCATCCGCAGGTRCATGCAGTACCTGGCATGGCCGACCATCGCGAAGATCCGCAGGCGCCGGTGGAGGTGCAGTATGGTCCGGCCCATGCGATCACCTTGGCCGATGGGGGTTGGCTGGCGCAGTGGTGTGCCGCCGATCGTGTGCAGGTCAACTCAGTGCACGGGCAGGGCATCGCGCAGGTGGCCGAAGGCCTGCAGATCGAGGCCTGGGCCGACGATGGCCTGGTCGAAGCAGCCCGCAGCCCGCGCCATCGATTCGTGCTCGGCGTACAGTGGCACCCGGAGTGGCGTGTCATGCAGACGCCGTTCTATCACGCTATTTTCCGTGCGTTCGGCCAAGCTTGCCGGCAGCACCAACAGAATCGACTGGAATCCCAATGAGTTCCCGAACGCGCCCGCGCAAGACGGCCACGCCCCCGCCCCCGCAGGAAAGCAGCCTGCTGCGCTGGCTGAAGGAGCGGCGCATCACCGAGGTCGAGTGCCTGGTTCCGGACATCACCGGCAATGCGCGCGGCAAGATCATCCCGGCCGACAAGTTTTCGCACGATTACGGCACGCGCCTGCCCGAAGGCATCTTCGCGACCACCGTCACCGGCGAATTTCCGGACGATTACTACGACCTGACCTCGCCGTCGGACTCGGACATGATCCTGCGCCCCGACCCGGACACCGTGCGCATGGTGCCGTGGGCGACCGACCCGACCGCGCAGGTCATCCATGACTGCTACACCAAGAACGGCGAGCCACACGAACTGGCCCCGCGCAACGTGCTGCGCCGGGTGCTGGATGCCTATACCGAGCTCGGCCTGCGGCCAGTGGTCGCGCCCGAGCTGGAATTCTTCCTGGTGCAGAAGAACACCGATCCGGATTTTCCGCTGCTGCCCCCGGCGGGCCGCTCCGGCCGCCCGGAAACGGCGCGGCAGTCGTACTCGATCGACGCGGTCAACGAATTCGATCCGATCCTCGACCTGATGTACGACTACTGCGATGCGATGAAGCTGGACGTGGATACGCTGATCCACGAATCCGGCGCGGCGCAGCTGGAGGTCAACTTCACCCACGCCAATGCGATGGATCTGGCCGACCAGGTGTTCCTGTTCAAGCGCACCATGCGCGAATCGGCGATGCGCCATGGGGTGTATGCCACCTTCCTGGCCAAGCCGATGGAGAACGAGCCGGGCAGTGCGATGCACATCCACCAGAGCCTGCTGCGCATCAGCGATGGCCAGAACGTGTTCACCGGCGAGCACGGTGGTGAGGATTTCAGTCCGCTGTTCGCCCATTACCTGGCCGGCCTGCAGAAATATGTGCCGATGGCCATGGCGTTCTTCGCGCCGAACGTGAATTCCTACCGGCGCCTGGTGTTCGGTGAGGTCTCGCCGAGCAACGTGCACTGGGGCTTCGACAACCGCACCTGCGGCCTGCGGGTGCCGCTGGATACGCCGGAGAACATGCGGGTGGAAAGCCGCTTTGCCGGCTCCGATGCCAACCCTTACCTGGCGATGGCCGCGACCCTGGCCTGCGGGCTGCTCGGCATCCGCGAGCGCCTGGCGCCGGATGCGCCGGTGACCGGCAGCGCCAAGGAGCTGGGCTACGACCTGCCGCGTTCGCTGGGTGAAGCGCTGGATGGGCTGGAGCAGTGCAGTGAGCTGCAGGCGTTGCTCGGCGAGCGCTTCTGCCGCGCCTACACCTCGGTCAAGCGCAAGGAATACGAGACCTTCTTCCGCGTGATCAGTTCGTGGGAGCGCGAGTTCCTGCTGCTGAACGTGTGAAGGCCGCGAATAGAAAAATCCCTCGCCGGGGGGTAGGCTGGCACCCGTCGCCGGCTCGGCCGGCCCCCCTTTCCGCATTCTGGAGCACCCGATGAAGCTGCGTATCCTCACGCTCGGCCTGGCCTCCGCCATGCTTTCCGCCTGTGGCGGCGGCAACGGCGGCGGACAGGACAGCCAGGTCCTGAACGTCTACAACTACAGCGACTACATCGCCGAAGACACCATCCCCAACTTCGAGAAGCAGAGCGGGATCAAGGTCACCTACGATGTGTTCGACAGTGACGAGATGGTCGAGACCAAGCTGCTGGCCGGCAACAGCGGCTACGACGTGGTGGTGCCGACGCTGAACTTCTTCGGCCGGCAGATCCAGGCCGGCGTGTTCCTGCCGCTGGACAAGTCGAAGATCCCGAACCTGGCCAACCTCGACCCGGCGGTGATGAAGCGCATCGCCACCCAGGATCCGGGCAACCAGTACGGTGTGCCGTACATGATCGGCACCACCGGCATCGGCTACAACGTGGACATGCTGAAGG
>NZ_JBFRFE010000568.1:0-2867 GCF_052114665.1 Stenotrophomonas sp. 2YAF22
CGGGGGACGCCGTGAACCCGTCCATGGGGGCTTGGCCGCGGCATCCATGCCGCGGACACCCCGYACTCCGACACCGCCCCACCTTCGACAGATTYCCGGTGGCTGATGGATTCACRCCATGCGTGRATGTAWGTCCATCGRAATCRAATATTTCGACAAKTGAACGAARRRCATCCACGCATGGCGTGGATMTACGTGTCGACCARGGTCGACACCCACCAAGAGCAGGCCATGTCATTCCGGCAGGTCGCCAGAAACTGTCGAAGGCGGGGTGGGTCCGGTTGCGGGGGCGTGAGCGCCATGGGCCCGAGGCATGCCTCGGGCGGGTTGGGCAGGACGCCCAACCCCGGTCTTGCCGTGTGCGCAGGACAGCGCACACGAGCAAGGCGCGACCGAGCCTACAGGGACGTATTYACGGCGTCCCCCGCAACCGGACCCACCCCGCCAWCCCTCAGGAAACCMGCTTTKGCTTCGGCTTTGGCTGTTGCTGTCGAGGTTGCCGGCCAGCGGCCGGCACTACCGCTTCGGTGGGTGCAGGGCGCAGCCCTGCCCCTCCCCTTATTTGGCAGCAGCAATCTGCTTTTCGATGTCCGCCGCAGTGACCGGGCCCAGGAAGCTGTGGGCCAGCTTGCCCTGCGGGTCGATCAGATGGGTCAGCGGCAGGCCACGCGGGGTGGCGAAGTCGGCCGGCGGGTCGAACGGATCGACGACCACGATCGGGTAGGTCACCGGATGCTTGGTCAGGAACGACTGCATTTCCGGCACCTCGATGTCCTCGTAGGCCAGGCCAACCACTTCGATGTTGCTGCGCATGGCATGCAACGCCGACAGCTCGGGCATTTCCTTGCGGCAGGGCGCGCACCAGGTCGCCCAGAAATTCACCACCACCCACTTGCCACGATGCGCGGCCAGGTCGTAATCGCTGCCATCGACCGCCTTCATCTTCAACGTCGGGAACTCGGCAGTAACGCGCTCGGCGGGCGTATCCTCCACCGGCGCCGGCGCGGCCGGAGTCGGTGCCTGTGCCGGCGGCTGGCTGCTGGCCGGGGTCGGCTCCTGTGCGGGTTTGCAGGCGGCCAGGGCCAGCAGCGCAGCCAGCAGCAACGGGGTCTTGCAGGTCATGGGGCGTCTCCAGAATCAGGGTAGATGTCGCTGACGCGACGCTTGAGGCGTTCACGCAGCGGCAGGCGCAGTTCATCCAGTGCGGCCAAGGCGGCCCGGCCGAGGCTGTCATCGCGGTAAGGCAGGTGTTGTTCGGCCACCGGAATGCGCAGCTGCGTGCATTCGTACAGATCGCCCAGGCTGACCTGGTCCAGGTCGCGGGCCAGCAGCCACTCGCCGCGCTCATCGCGGCGCAGCAGACCGATGCCCTCCAGGTGGCAGGCCAAGTCCTGCAGCAGCGAGTCGGTCAGCATCGGTTCCAGCCGCAGGATCTCGTCGTCGGCCAGGCCCCTGCCCTTGGCACGTGCATGCTGGAAGCGCCCGAGCAGGCGCAGCAGGCCATAGAACTCGTAGCCCTGCGGCAGGCGCAGCTCCACCGGCTGGTAGCGGAAAGCCGCCATTGACGACGCCAGCGACGCGCCCAGCAGCACGGCCACCCAGCAGAGGTAGATCCACAGCAGCAGGATCGGCACGAAGGCCACCGTGCCATACAGCTTCTGGTAGGACTGGAAGCTGCCCAGGTAGGCGCCGATGCCCCACTTCACCAGCTCCAGGATCACTGCGGCGAGAATCGCGCCCGGAACCGCATGGCGCCACTTCACGGTGTGGTGTGGCACCACCCGGAACATCAGGGTGATGCAGACGAATTCGATCAGGATCGGCGCCAGCCGCAAGGCGAGATCGGCCAGCCAGCGCCCCTCCTGCGTGCCGAACAGCGGCATCGCGAACACCCGCGCCGACACCGCCAGCGATGCAGCGGCGAGCATCGCGCCCAAGGTCAGCACCGTCCAGTAGACCAGGAAGCGGGTCAGCCGCGGCCGACTGCTGCCGACGCGCCAGATCTGGTTGAAGGTCTCTTCAACACTGTTGAGGGTGATCAGCAGCGAGATGACCAGGGCGATGAAGCCAGCGGCAGTGAGCTGGCCCGCGCTGGCCGAGAACTGCCGCAGGTAGCCTTCGGCGGCGCGCGCGGCATTGGGCACGAAGTTGGAGAAGACGTAGTCACTGAGCTGGTCGCTCCAGCGATCGAACACCGGGAAGGCCGAGAGCACGCCGAATACCACGATCGCCAGCGGCACCAGCGCGAACACCGTGGTGTAGGCCAGCGCGGCGGCAGCCTGGAACAGGCGGTCATCGAGGAAGCGGCGCCACAGGAAGCGGCCGAAGCTGGCGGCGCGTGCGCGATCCCGCGCGCGCTCCATCCACAAATTGAGCGTATCCAAAGGTTCCATCGGCGCAAGGGTACCCGATGCGGAATCGATGCAGGATAGCCATACTGGCGTCCACACGATGAGGAGAGCTGGGCGCGATGGGCGAAATCCTGGTGCTTTACTACAGCCGCGGCGGTTCGGTGGCACGGCTGGCGCGCCAGATCGCGCGGGGCATCGGCGAGGTGCCGGGCATGGCAGCGCGGCTGCGCACGGTGCCGCCGGTAGCCGCCGTCACCCAGACCGCGCAGCCGCCGGTACCCGACGATGGCGCGCCCTATGTAAGCGTGCAGGACCTGGCGGAGTGCCAGGGACTGCTGCTGGGCAGCCCTACCCGTTTCGGCAACATGGCCGCGCCGGTCAAGCATTTCCTTGACGGCCTCGGCGCCGAATGGGTGAACGGCACGCTGGCAGGCAAGCCGGCCGGGGTGTTCACGTCCACTGCGTCGATGCATGGCGGCCAGGAGTCGACCCTGCTGTCGATGCAGGTACCGCTGC
>NZ_JBFRFE010000569.1:0-2864 GCF_052114665.1 Stenotrophomonas sp. 2YAF22
GACTTCACCGTGCGCCACGCGCTGCAGCCGTTCTCGCCGGCCGCCTTCGGTGACGGCGATCCACGCCGCTTCAGCTACCGCCGGCAGTGGCACCCGGCCGCCGGGCGACTGGGCGGGAAGCGCGGCGGCCTGCTGCCGTGGTTCGACGCCGCACTGCCGCCGCCGGTGGACGACGCGGTGGAAGAAGAGGTCTCGCTGGAGAGCCTGCGTCGTTTCCTGTGTGATCCGGCAGGGCAGTTCCTCGCACAGTCGCTGGGCCTGCGCCTGGCCGACGACGTCGAGGACATCGACGACCTGGAGCCGCTGGTGCTGTCCTCGCGCGGGCCGGAGAAGCGCAGTGTGCAGCTGGCCGTGGTGCAGGCCACCCTGGCCGGCGACAGCGAGCCGCTGTACCCGCGGCTGCGCGCACGCGGGCTGTTGCCGTCGGGCATCCTCGGCGAGCGCCAGTTTGAAGTGGAGCGGCTCAAGACCCGCCCATATGCCACTGCCATGCTGGGCTGGTTGCAGGGCACGCCGCTGGAGAGCCGCCGCTATGAAGTGGAGATCGACGGCGTGCGCCTGCATGGCCGGGTCGGTGATCGCCATCCCGAAGGGCTGGTGCGCCTGCGCGCCGGCGCCCTCAACGGCAACGCGGTGATCCGCCAGGGGCTGGACTGGCTGCTGGCCAACGCCGCCGGAGATGCGTTGCCGTTGGTACAGTTCTACGACGGCGGTGATGCCGGCCCGGGTCCGCATGCATTGCCTGCCTTGACCGTGCCCGCAGCACGCGCGGCATTGCGCGCGCTGCTGCAGCTGCGCCAGCGTGGGCTGCGCGAACCACTGCGCTTTGCGCCCTATACCGGCTGGGTGCTGTTCAACGCGCCGGTGGAAAAGCAGCGCAGCGAAGGCTGGAAACAATGGCATGGCAGCGACCGCAGCTGGGGTGAAGCCAACAGTGATGCCTGGCAGCTGCTGCTGCGTGGCGCCGACCCTTTCGCCGACGACGCCAGTTACGCCGACCTGCTGCGCAACAGCCAGGTGGTCTTCAGCGCCGTACGCGAAGGGCGCAGCTTCGGCAATGATCCACAGGCGGGCCACGCATGAGCAACGGTGCCGAGGGCGCTTCCATCAATACGCATTGCCCTGATCCTTACCTGGCGTTGCCGCTGCACGGCACGCGGCTGATCGAAGCCAGTGCCGGCACCGGCAAGACCTTTACCCTGGCGACGCTGTTCACCCGTCTGGTGGTCGAACAGGGCCTACGTATCGGCCAGATCCTGGCGGTGACCTTCACTGACGCCGCCACCCAGGAACTGCGCAAGCGCATCCGCGAGCGCCTGGCCCTGGCTGCGCGCCTGGTCGATCTGCCGCCCGGCGACGATGAGACACCCGATGCGCTGCTGACCCGGCAGGTGCTGCAACGTCATCTGCAGGACGGCACGGAAACCGCAAAAGCGTTGAAGCGGCGCCTGCAGGTAGCCGCCGACGAGATCGACCTGGCTGCGATCTTCACCATCCATGGCTTCTGCACCCGCGTGCTGCGCGAACATGCGCTCGAAAGCGGGCATACCTTCGACCCGCCCGAGCTGCTGGCCAGCGATCGCGAGCTGCTGGAAGAACTGGCGGCCGATCTGTGGCGGGTGCATGCCAACGACCCGGCAACGCTGGAACCGCTGACCTGGTTGTGGTCCCACCCGGATGCGCTGGCGGCTGACCTGCGCGCGCTGCTGGCATCGCCACCGCTGCACCCGCCACTGCAGCCGCTGGCCGTGGACGATCCGCGCCCGGCGCTGCAGGGCACGGCGGCGGAACTGTCGATGGCCGTGCGCGAGCATGGTGAGCGCTTCTTCCTGGACCTGTGCGAAGCGGTCGACAACAAGTGGATCAACGGCGTTTCCTACAAGCTGGGCTGGCTGCACCCGCTGGGCCGGCAGTTGTTGGGCTGGGCCGAGCGCGGCGACGCAGCAGAACTGTTGTCCAGCGACCGCTTGCCGGCGCTGCTGCCCGATGCGCTGGTGGCCAAGACCAACAAGAAGTTCGCCGACCGCACACCGTCCTCGCCGCTGCAGGCACCGCTTGAGCGCTACGTGGCACTGCTGGCCCAGCGCGAACAATGGCTGCGTGCCACGGCACTGAACTTCCTGCACGCCCTGCGCGAGGAAGCCACCCAGCGCCTGTCCGTGCTGAAGCRCATGCGTCGCGTGCAGACCTACGACGATCTGATCGACGGCGTCGCCCGCGCGTTGGAAGGCCCGCAGCGGCTGGCCCTGGTCAAGCAGCTGCGGGCGCAGTACCGCATCGCCCTGGTCGATGAATTCCAGGATACCGATGACCGCCAGTGGGGCATCTTCCATACCGTGTTCGGCGCCTCGCCGGAGGTGGACGAACTGGGGCTGCAGCCGGCGCTGTTCCTGATCGGTGACCCCAAACAGGCCATCTATGGCTTCCGCGGCGGCGACATCCATACCTACCTGAAAGCCAAGCAGGTGGCCGAGCAGGCACCGGCGCTGGACCAGAACTTCCGCTCGCGCCCGGCCGTGCTGCGCGCGCTGCAGGCGCTGTATGACAACGCTGGCGAAGATGCCTTCCTCGAACGCGACATCCGGTTCGAGCCGGTGCGGCCCGGTGGCGTGCGTGTCGATGAGGACTACCTGCGCGATGGCCGGGCCGCACCGGCGCTGACCCTGCGCCTGCTGCGCAGCGACGGTGAAAAGGCCCTTGGCGCCGATGCGTCGCGCGACGCGGCGACCCAGGCCTGCGTGGCCGCGATCCACCAGATCCTGCTGGAGGCGCGTGCCGGCACCGCGCTGCTGCGTGGGCGCCCGGTGCAACCCGGCGATATCGCCGTGCTGGTGCGCTCGCATCGCGAAGCCACGCTGGTGCAG
>NZ_JBFRFE010000570.1:0-2862 GCF_052114665.1 Stenotrophomonas sp. 2YAF22
ATCCCCTTCGCAGCCACCGGCGCCATCGCCCTCCTGCTGGTGACGGGTGTTCCGCTGGGATTGCCGCGCCAGCTGGGTGCTGGGCAGCGTGGCAGATGCACTGGGTGCGTTCGGCCGCGAAGCAGCGGTCACCCAGGCCGCGTTCATGGGCGCGCCTCAGGCACCACCAGTCACCCTCGTGCAGCGGCCGCTGTTCAATACGCAGGAAGGCTATGGCAGCGCGATCGTGCCCGGCGTGGCCGAACTGATCGTGCACCAGACGCTGCTGATGGGCATCGGCGTGCTGCTCGGCGGTCGCCGCCTGGTGCTGGGCCGGCGCCTGCAGTTCGACCTACCCACCCTGACCGGCATGGCCCTCGGCTTCGGCCTGATCGGGCTGTTCGGGCTGTTCTGGTACGCCGGCTTCACCGCCTGGGTGCAGGACTATCCGCGTGGCGGCAACCCACTCGGGCAACTGCTGGGCGGTACGCTGTTCATCGCTGCGACGGTAGCCTTCGGCCTGTTCGTCGGCAGCTTCTTCCGCACCCGCGAGCGCGCCTTCCAGTACATCATCGCCACCTCGATCCCGCTGTTCTTCCTGGCCAGCCTGTCCTGGCCGGCGGTGATGACCCCGCGCCCACTGGTGTGGCTGGCGCAACTGTTGCCCACCACTTCCGGCATCAACCTGATGGTGCGCCTGAACCAGATGGACGCCAGCCTGGCTGAGGTCAGCCACGAGCTGATCACCCTGACCGCCCTGCTGGTGCTGTACAGCGCCCTCGCCCTCTGGCGCCTGCACAGCAAAAAGGGGACGGAGGGGATCAAGTCGTAATCGGCGCGAAGGGGAGAAACCGACTTGATCCCCTCCGTCCCTTTTTACGGTTCCGGTGCGTACCAGAACGGGATGCTGTATTCGCGACGGCGGCTGGGCCCACGTTCGCCGCCGTCGGCGTTCCAGACCAGTCGCAGGTCATGCCGGCCCGGTTTCAGGTCCGCCATCGGCAAGTAGCCCACCAGTCCGCGCATGTCCAGGTCGCGGCGCTCCATCGGCACGAAATCATGCAGGTCGACCTTGCCGCCATCGAGCTGCACCGTCCACAGCAGTGCCATGCAGTTCACCGCCGCTGTCGCCGCCTGTGCACCCTGCGCTTCGTTGCGGGCACCACCGGCACAGCGCTGCCGTGCTACCGGATTGTCACGCTGCGGACGGTGCGGAATGAACAGCCGCAACCGCGATGCACTGATGGTATCGGCCGGAATCATCGGATAGGGCAGCAGCTGGTCGTGCGCCGAGCGCAGCGATTCGTAGTGCGCGCCCAGCATGCCATGGTCCACCGCTTCTTCGGTCATCACGCTGTAGCGGTTGAACAGCGAGAACTTCAACGAGCCGTACACCTGCAGGGCGGCGAGCATCATCGCCAGCATGACCGCCGATATATAGATCACGGTGAACGAGCGACTGCGCAGGTTGCTCTGCAGGGTCCACTGCATGGTCTGCAGCAGGCGCAGCATCGGCACCCGCTGCAGGCCAGCCAGCACCGACTGCAGCCGCTTCTCCTGCCGTGTGGTGTCCAGGCCCCGCGCGTGGCGCCGCGCAATCGACTTCTCCAGCAGCATCGGCACCATCGCCAGCCCGAGCAGGAAGATCATCAGCACCGCAACGATCGCCAGCGTGATGCGATCGACATCACCGAAGGCGGCACCGATGGCCATCGCCACGCCCAGCGAGACAGTGGCCACCACCAAGGTGCCGGCCAAAGTCTGCACGCACAGCAGCGTGGTCGAGAACAGCATGGTGGCAAGCCGGTCTGCGCGTTCGATGGTGCCGTCGAGCCCACCGTCGCGCTGCTTCAGGAACGCACGCGAGAACGGCCCCAGCATCGTCAACCGATCCCAGTCGATGCCTTTGGGGAAGTGCGATTTCAGGCCGATCAGGCCGATCCAGTAGCCGCGCACCGCCAGGTGGATGATCAAGGCCACCGCCAGCACGTAGCACATGCCGACGCCGATGCTGAAGGCGAACCACAGCGCCTGGAAATAGACCCCTTCGGTATGCAGGCTGCTGCGCGCCCAGGCATCGAACAGGTAACCCGGCACGGCCAGCAGCGCGAAGGCAAGCAGGCCGGAAATGAACAGCTCCAGCTCGTCGGTGCGGTCGCGCACGCGGGAGTAGCTGGCTGTCGTGCGAGGCACTGCATCGGCAACATCGGACGGTTCCCGACGGTCTACAGCACTCGACTCGTTCACTGGCGATTCATCCCTGGAGGTCGGCGCAGTATAGGCATCCACCCCGCTTCACGGAACGGGACCGGAAACGAAGAACGCCGGCACAGGGCCGGCGTTCGGGGTACAGCAGTGTGGAAGGGGTCATCGCATGGGGGATCAGCGGTAGACGCGCTCACAACGGCGCTCGACCACGCGATCACCAGTCTTCTGCTGATGGTTGCCCTGGATCTGCCGGCCGGCTGCGCCGCCCGCCACGGCACCGGCAACAGTTGCCAGCTTCTTGCCGTTGCCGCCGCCTACCTGGTTGCCCAGCAGGCCACCGACCACGGCGCCGGTGGCGGTACCGGTGATGCGGTTGGGATCGCGGGTATTGCGCTGCACTTCCACGTTCTTGCAGACCACGCGGCTGCCATCGTTGAACTTGCGCCCTTCATCACGCGGGCCGTAATTCTGTGCGCCAGCGACGGACGAGGCCGCCAGCAGGGTGCCCAGCACCATCAATCGGGTCGAGGTCTTCATGGCCATCTCCTGTGCTCCGGTATGACGCAAGTGTCAGCCTGCCGGTGGCAACTGCAGGTGAAATCCACGTCTCCGAAGGTTGAGCGGCCATCATCGATTCAGGAAACAAAAATGCGCCCATCGCGACCAGCATCGCGA
>NZ_JBFRFE010000571.1:0-2859 GCF_052114665.1 Stenotrophomonas sp. 2YAF22
CCCGTACTACGACGTGTCCTGGTTCGACAGCGTCGGCCGTACCATCAACCTGCAGTACACCCACAAGTTCGGCGGCAGCGCGCTGTAAGGACGCCCTGCTGGTGGCTCGCCACAGACCCCCGCTTCGGCGGGGGTCTTTTTTTGACCGCCTGCCGCTGCCCCAGCCTGAACGGTTCCCCGCCGGCGGCGGCCTCCACGGCGGGCGCGCCGCTTTTTAGGACATGGCTGATTCCGGGCGGGTGACCGTCCTCCCTAGGATCGGTGCATGTTCCGATTCCCTCGCCCTTCCCTGCCCCTGGTCGCACCGCCGACCACCGCCTCGGTGCTGCTGCGCTGGCTGACGGTGTGCGTGTTCCTGTGCCTGGCTGCCGCCACCGGCTTCTACCTGCTGACCGCGTTGACCGAAGATATCTCCAGCCACCGCCGCGACATGAATGCCGCCGCGTACAGGGCGCAGATCTACTTCGACCAGCGTGAGGCCCTGCTGCGCTATCTGGGCGATTCGGTGGTGGTGGGTGATCCGTCGGCGCCGTCCAGCGAGGGCGTACGCCAGCTGCCGTTGGACGGGCCGGGCGGAAAGCCGGGCCAGCGCCTGCTGCTGTCGCCGCGCGCAGAACACACGCTGCAGACCCTGCAGACCCATCTGCTGCTGGTCGACGCGCAGGGAACGCATTGGCTGGCCGGCGGCCAGGCCGACGTGGACATCGCCGGCCTGCCCACGCTGCACGTACTGCAGCAGCGCAGCGGCACGCCTGCCGGTACCGATCCGGTGTACTGGCTGCGCGCGGGCGACGCCGGGGTCGCCTTGGCACAACCGGTACAGGCCGGACCGCAGCCGGGCCAGTGGTTGATGCTGCTGCTGGACAGTGCGGCCGCCTCGGACATGATCGATGGCCAAGGCATCGGCGGCTACGCCCTGCTGGACCGCGACGGGCAGCCCGCCCTATCGAGCCTGGCTCCGCGCCTGGACAGCGCAGGCTGGAAAGCACTGCAGCAGCGCCAGGACGACAGTTTCGGCGTGCTCTGGAGCACAGGCCTGCCACGCGGCGTGGCCTTGGTGAAGGGGGTAGGCAATGACGGCTGGCGGCTGGTCTATCACCTGCCTCCACGCCTGCTGCTCGGCGACATGGCGACCTCGCTGCTGATCAGCAGTGCGTTGCTGCTGCTGGCGGGCATCGCGCTGCGCCTGCTGCGGCATCGCGTCGACCGCCAGTTGATCCAGCCGGCCCTGCTGCAGCACCGGCGCCTGCTGGAAAGCCTGGATTTCAGTTCCACGGTGATCGACCTGGCGCCGGTCGGCATCTGTGTCCTGCGCCGCAGCGACCGCCAGCTGCTGCTGTCCAACCAGCTGCTGCGCGACTGGCTGGGCGAGGAAGGGACGGACAGCGATTGGCAGGCACCGTGGCGCGGGCACGCCGGCGAACGCGGTCGCGGGCTGGAGTTCACCGCACGCGACGGTCGCCAGCTGCAGGTACTGCATGCGGCCTGCCGTTACCAGGATGACGACGTGCTGCTGTGCGTGTTCCATGACATCTCACGCCATCGCCAGGCGCAGGCGGCGCTGTCCTCGGCGCGGCAGGCGGCCGACGCCGCCAACCAGGCCAAGAGCGCGTTCCTGGCGACCATGAGCCATGAGATCCGCACGCCGCTGTACGGGGTGCTTGGCACGCTGGAGCTGCTCGGGCGCACGCCCTTGGATGCGCGCCAGTCGCAGTACCTGCGCACCATCGAGAGTTCCTCGTCGGTGCTGTTGCAACTGATCAGCGACGTGCTGGACGTGTCCAAGATCGAATCGGGCCAGCTGAGCCTGGAGCCGGCATCGTTCTCGCCGCGCGAGCTGACCGAGAGCGTGCTGCGAAGCTTCGCCGCTGCGGCGACGCGCAAGGGCCTGCAGGTACTGGTCTGCACCGATCCCCGGTTGCCGACACGGGTGCTCGGTGATGCCGACCGGATCCGCCAGGTGCTCGGCAACCTGCTCAGCAATGCCATCAAGTTCACCGAGCATGGCCGGGTGGTGCTGCGCGTACGACTGGTGCAGCGCGAAGGCGAGTCGAGCGTGCTGGCCTGGCAGGTCACCGATACCGGCGTGGGCATTGCCACCGAGGAACAGGCACGCCTGTTCGAGCCCTTCCGTCAGGTCCGTGGCGCTGCCAGTGCGCAGGGCACCGGGCTGGGCCTGTCGATCAGCGACCGCCTGGTGCGCTTGATGAGTGGCGAACTGCGCGTGGTCAGCGAGCCGGGACTGGGCAGCAGTTTCACCGTGCGCCTGCCCTTGCCGGTGCTGGCCGCGACCGAGGATGGCCCCGCGTTGCTGGCCGAACCGCCGGTGTACGTGCGCGGCCGCGATCGCGAGCTGGTCGACAGTGCCTGTGGCTGGCTGCGCCGCTGGGGTGCCAATGCGCAGCCGCTGCAGGGCGATCCTGCCCTGCTCGACCACGCCGGCGCGATCCTGATGGATGGCGAGGCAGAACAGCCGTTGGCCTGGCAGGGACCGCGGGTGTTGGCCTCGATCGATGGTGGCGACCAACCGGCACCTGCCGCCGATGGCGCGCTGCTGGTCACCCTGCATGGCATGTCCTCGATCGCCTTGGCGGTGGCACGCCAGCAGCGCCAATGCGCAACGCTGCCGACCGCAGCGCGCGATGTGCAGCCAGGCCCGCTGGGACTGCGGGTGCTGGCCGTGGAAGACAATCCCATCAACCGGGTGATCCTGGCCGAACAGCTGCAGGCCCTGGGCTGCGAGGTGGAGCTTGCGCAGGATGGTGTCGAGGCGTTGCAGCTGTGCCAGGCCCATGACTTCGACCTGGTGGTCACCGACATCAACATGCCGCGCATGGACGGCCACACCCTGGCGCGCCG
>NZ_JBFRFE010000572.1:0-2845 GCF_052114665.1 Stenotrophomonas sp. 2YAF22
GGACCGCTCCAACGGTACACGCCGCCGTTGGAGCGGTCCGAGTCGCGGCGCATGCTGTTGGCACCGATGCGCAGGCCGAAGCGCTCGCCCAGCGGGCCGGAGAAGGTCGCGCCGATCTGCTGGGTATCGCCACGGTCGCCATCCTGCGGCCGGGTGTAGCTGTGGGTCGCGCTGCCGTTCCAGCTGTCACCGATGCGCTTGGTGATGATGTTGATCACCCCGCCCATCGCGTCCGAGCCATACAGCGAGGACATCGGGCCGCGCACTACTTCGATGCGTTCGATCTGGTCGGGGGAAATCCAGTTCAGGTCCTGGCGGCCCAGGTCGGGGCGATAGTTGGTCGAGGCCGAGCTGCCCATGCGCTTCCCGTCCACCAGTACCAGCGTGTAGTTGGACGGCATGCCGCGCAGCTTGATCTTGGACTGCTCGCCAATGGCGCTGAGCCCACCGGTCACGCCCGGAATACGGCTGAGCAGGGTGGCCAGGTCGTGCACCGGCTGGCGTTCGATGTCTTCGCGGCTGATCACGCTGATGCTGGCCGGGGCATCCTTGATCCACTGCTGGTTGCCTGAGGCGGTGACCACCACGGTATCCAGGTCCTTGGTCGAGGCATCGGCGCTGGCTTCAGCGGCGGCAAGGGCAGGCAGGGTCAGCAGGCAGGCGACGGCCAAGGCGCTGGCCAAGCGGGTGCGCGACGGGCGCGCGGAACGAAGAGGGGACATGACGGCTTCCAAGGGAGAGGAGAGACCCGGTGGAAGCAGCAGGCGCACGCAGACAGCAGGCAGCCACCCCTTCCCTGGGTCGTCGGGCGCGCGGAAGGTCCGGCGCAGCTGGGTGGGTCCGGTGCGCGGAGCGCGGCGACCTGCCTGGTTAACGGAATGATAACCGTTCTCGTTTGTTACGATCCAGTATTTTCCGGGATGGATCGACACCCGCGGGGCGCACGGCGTGGTTCGCCTGCTGATTGCTGAATGGGGAGATTTACCGGCGTAGACCTTCGCACCCGGCTTACATTCGGGGCCATAGACTGGGCCGCATTTTTCGATTCCGCCCCGTTGGAGATCGTGTGGGTTCTGGTAGTGACAGACAGCGACTGCGCGGCATGACGCCGTGGCAGACAGGACAAGTGCGGACGCCGGGAATGCGTGCCAGGAACCTTGGTGCATGCAGCCTGGCCGGGACGGCCGGTCCTGCGGCCTGCAGGGAGTAGGCGGCCATGGGGAGTGAAACCATCGACGCGGAACCGGTCACGGCCGGTCCTGACGCGGGCTGGGCCCTGCTGCCGGCCGAAGCACCGCTGGTGATGCCCGAACAGACGCTGCGGCAAGGCACGCTGAAGGTCCGCCGCCATCGCACCTCGCCGCGCATGATCGGCCTGCGTCGCCTGTACATCCTTGGCGGCACGGTGGCGATGACCGCCGTGGCCACCCGGATGATGTGGCGGGTGCTGTCCGGCAACGGCATCAGCGTTCTGGAGGCCTGCCTGCTGGTGCTGTTCGTCGGCCTGTTCGCCTGGATCGCGCTGTCCTTCGCCAGTGCGGTGGCCGGCTTCCTGACGGCCGTGTTCGACCGGGGCTACCGTCTGGGCATCGATCCGGACAAGCCGCTGCCCACCGTGCACAGCCGCACCGCGCTGCTGATGCCCACTTACAACGAAGACCCGCGCCGGTTGCTGGCCGGCCTGCGCGCGATCTACGAATCGGTGGCGGCCACTGGCCAGTTGCAGCGTTTCGATTTCTTCGTGCTCAGCGATACCCGCCGCGAGGACATCGCGCGTGCCGAAGAACAGGTGTTCGCCGAACTGCGCGAGCTGGTGCCCGATGGGCGTGCGCGACTGTTCTATCGCCGCCGTGGCGACAACAGCGCGCGCAAGGCCGGCAACATCGCCGACTGGGTACGCCGTTTCGGCGGTGCCTACCCGCAGATGCTGATCCTGGATGCCGACAGCCTGATGACCGGTGACAGCATCGTGCGCCTGGTCGCCGGCATGGAGCACAACGCCGACGTCGGCCTGATCCAGACCCTGCCGTCGGTGATCGGCGGCCGCACCCTGTTCTCGCGCATGCAGCAGTTCGGCGGGCGCGTGTACGGGCCGGTGATCGCCCGTGGCGTGGCCTGGTGGCACGGTGCCGAAAGCAATTACTGGGGGCACAACGCGATCATCCGCACCCGTGCCTTCGCCGACCACGCTGGCCTGCCGGAGCTGCCGGGGCGCAAGCCGTTCGGCGGCCACGTGCTCAGCCATGATTTCGTGGAAGCGGCGCTGATGCGCCGTGGTGGCTGGGCCGCGCACATGGTGCCCTACCTGGGCGGCAGCTACGAGGAAGGCCCGCCGACGTTGACGGACCTGCTGGTGCGCGATCGCCGCTGGTGCCAGGGCAACCTGCAGCACGGCAAGGTGGTGGGCAGCCGTGGCCTGCACTGGATCAGCCGCGTGCACATGCTGATCGGCATCGGCCATTACTTCACCGCACCGATGTGGGCGATGCTGATGCTGATCGGCATCGCCATCCCGCTGTTCCAGGAAGGCATCGATTTCAACGCCCTGCTGCACCTGTCGCCCAGCGTGTACTGGCGTGCGCAGGATGAAGAACAGGTGGTGCGCCTGTTCGCCGCCACCATGGCGGTGCTGCTGATGCCCAAGGTGCTGGGTTACTTTGCGATGCTGCTCGATCCGGTTGAACGCCGTGGCTGTGGTGGCGCGATCCGGGCGTTCCTGTCGATGCTGGTGGAAACCGTGCTGGCCGCGCTGATGGCGCCGGTGGTGATGTACGTGCAGTCGCGCGGTGTGGCCGAAGTGCTGTCCGGCCGCGACTCGGGCTGGGATGCACAGCAGCGTGACGAC
>NZ_JBFRFE010000573.1:0-2844 GCF_052114665.1 Stenotrophomonas sp. 2YAF22
GCGCCATCCATGGCGCTCACGCCCCCGCAACCGGACCCACCCCGCCTTCGACAGKTTTCCGCGATCTGTCGGAATGGCAKGGCCTGCTCCTGKTGGGTGTCGACCTTGGTCGACACGGTAGATCCACGCCATGCGTGGATGTTCATCGTTCAATTGTCGAAATATTCGATTTCGATGGAGATCCATCCACGCATGGCGTGGATCTACTGAAGCCGCCGGTACTCGTCTGGGGAAGAGCCCCCTGAGTCAGGGGGCGGCCGCGAAGCGGCGGGGGTCTGGAAGCTGGTAAGTGGGGCCCGCGGTTCGCGCAGCGAAGCGTGGGAGCGACAGCGCGTATGCGATGGCGCGTACCAAGGCGCAGCCCTGCCGATACCCTTACACTGGCCGCCGTCTCCTGCGTCCCCGCCTGATGAACCTTCCCCTGCATTTCGGCCTGCTCGGTACGCTCGAGGCGGGCCTCATCGCCCTGCTGGTCGGCCTGCTGGTGTATTTCCTGTGGCACCACCTGTGCCGGCTGCTGCACTGGACCGTGGGCCATGCCATCGGCTGGTCGTGCGTGATCGCGGTGATCATCTCCGCCGGCATCGACGCCTGGAAGCTGTTCTACATGGGCATCGTGCGGCTGGAGTCGCCGCTGTATGCGCGCCTGTTCCTGTCCACCATCCACGATCCGAACGAACTGGGCAGCCGCGTGGTGCTGGAGATCGCCGGTGCGCTCTCCGGTGTTGCATTGGGATGGGTGTTGTTCAGTTCGCGGTCATCGGAAAAAACCGTCGACTGACGCAGGTTTTTCGTTCGCTGCAGGTTAAATCCTGCAGCGCTGAATGCTCGTCTTACTACCTGCTCACTTCGCACTAACCACCGCGCTAACGCATGCGTCTGCGCCAGTGGTTAACCATGCGTGTTCGAGGGAATCGCGGCGCAAAATCGATTCAGAAACGCGGTGGCAGGGTAGGTGCCGTGCGGAGACAACGACCGCGCACTACCACCCTTCAGGAGACACCCCAGATGACTATTCGCAACCGCAAGCCCCTGATCGCCCTGATCGTCGCCGCCGGCAGCGTGTTGGCCATCCCGGCGATGGCGCAGTCGGCCAAGCAGCAGGCCGCGCATGCACAGAACGAAGCGGCGCAGGCCCAGCAGGCGGCGGCACAGGCAGGCCAGGCGGCTGACCAGGCCACCGACGCGGCCGCAGCAGCCTCGGCGCAGGCCAACGGCGGCGGCCAGACGTGGGCCAGCATCGATACCGATGGCAACGGCACCATCAGCAAGAGCGAGTCGCAGGTGAATGCGGGCCTTGCGCAGGTGTTCGACCAGGCGGATGCCAACAAGGACGGCCAGTTGAGCGCCGACGAGTACAAGGCCTACGTGGCCGCCCAGCAGGCGGGTGCCGGCGCGGGTGGCACGGCAGCAGGCCAGGGTCGCTGATCCACGGTTGAATTCGGGACAACCGGTGCATGGGCAACCCGGGTGGCTTCGGCCACCCGGGTTTTTTTCGTCATCGCCGCGCCTGTATCCTAGGGCGATGAACACCTCCACGCCTGCGCCCTCGCGCGCYATCGGCCTGGTCGGTTTTGACGGTGACGACACGCTGTGGAAGAGCGAGGACTACTACCGCAAGGCCGAGCAGGATTACCTGGACCTGCTGTCGCGCTACATCGACGTCCACGACACCCAGACCGCCCGCCACCTGCTGGAAGTGCAGCAGCGCCACCTCGGCGTGTTCGGTTACGGGGTGAAGAGCATGACGCTGTCGATGATCGAAGCGGCCATCGAGATCACCTCGCAGCGCATCGAAGCCAAGGACATCCAGCGCATCCTCGACATCGGCCATGACACCCTGCGCCATCCGGTCGAACTGATCGACGGCGTACGCGAGTCGGTGGCTGCCATCGCCGCGCAGTACCCGGTGGTGCTGATCACCAAGGGCGACCTGTTCCACCAGGAAGCCAAGATCAAGGTGGCGGCGCTGGCGGACCTGTTCCCGCGCATCGAGATCGTGTCCGAGAAGGACCCGGAAACCTATGCCCGCGTGCTGGCCGAATTCGACCTGCCGATGCAGCAGTTCGTGATGGTCGGCAATTCGCTGCGCTCGGACATCGAACCGGTGATCACCCTCGGCGGCTGGGGTATCCACACCCCGTACGCAGTGACCTGGGCGCACGAGACTCAGCACGGCGTGGCCGACAACGAACCACGCATGGTCAACGCCGATACCGCCTGGGACTGGCCGGCGGCGCTGGCGACGATCGAGGCCAAGGCCGCTGCCGCGGCCTGACACGGCGCGGCCGCTGCGGCAGAATCGAAGCATGAAACTGTCACTGCGCGCCCTGCTGTTGTCCCTGCTGCTGGCGCCGGCCATCGTGCTGGCGCAGCAGACCGCCGAACGTTCGGCGACCTATGAGGTGGATACCGGCGATGCCTGGGTCGACACCCAGCTGGCCGATATCAACCACTACGCCGAGCGTTACCCCGATGCCTTCCTCGACGAGGTATCGCGCTATGCCGGTGTACCGCGGGGTTACATCGCCGCGCTGGCCACCACCCACCAGTGGCAGGCCGGCGACATCTATTTCGCCTGTTTCTGGGCCAAGGCCAGTGGCCAGACCTGCCGCGACAGCGTGCGTGCCTTCAGCCAGGATCCCGAGGGCGGCTGGGCCGAGGTGGTGAAGCGGATGCCGGCCAAGCCGCAGAACCTGCACTACCGCGCCGTACGCCACGCCATCGTGGCCAGCTACGAGCACTGGGATCGGCCGATCACCCTCGATGCCACGCTGAAGCGCCAGCTCAAACGGTAGTGCCGGCCGCTGGCCGGCAACTGCATGCCCCCGACGCAGAGGTTGC
>NZ_JBFRFE010000574.1:0-2831 GCF_052114665.1 Stenotrophomonas sp. 2YAF22
GCGGCCGGCACTACCACCACGCGCCTGCCATGCCGAGCGGGCGCACAAAACGCCCAACTCACGGACAAACAGAAAGGCCGCCCGGGGGCGGCCTTTCTGCGTGGCAACGTCGCGAAGACGTCAGTGCATCATGTGCACGTTCATGTTGTGCATGACCCACAGGGTACCGACCACGATGATGCCGATCACCACCACGGTGAAGGCCGCAGCGTTGACGTTCCAGCGGCTCTCCGACGAGCGGTCCAGGTGCAGGAAGAACACCAGGTGGACCAGCATCTGCAGCACCGCGGTGATGGCGATCACCACACCGTTGACGGTGCGCGAGAAATCACCCGACATCACCATGTAGAACGGGATGACGGTCAGCACCACCGCCAGCACGAAGCCGATCAGGTACGACTTCACGGTGCCGTGGCTTTCGCCGCCGGCGGCGTGGTCGTGTGCATGGTTGTCATGTGCCATTACAGCGCTCCATTGAGGTAGACGACGGAGAACACGCCGATCCAGATCAGGTCCAGGAAGTGCCAGAACAGGCTCAGGCACGCCATGCGGGTCTTGTTGGTCGGGGTCAGGCCGTACTTCTTCAGCTGCACGAACATCACCAGCAGCCACAGCAGGCCGGCGCTGACGTGCAGGCCGTGGGTACCGACCAGGGCGAAGAACGCCGACAGGAAGGCACTGCGGTCCGGACCGTAGCCCTGATGGATCAGGTGCTGGAATTCATAGACTTCCATGCACATGAAGCCGAAGCCCAGCAGCCAGGTGATGCCCAGCCACAGGAACATCTGGCCGACCTGCTTGCGGTGCATGGAGATCATGCCCAGGCCGAAGGTCAGCGACGAGGTCAGCAGCAGCGCGGTTTCCCACGCCACGAACGGCAGCTCGAACAGGTCCTTCGCGCCGGGGCCGCCTTCAGTGCCGCCGGCCAGCACCACGTAGGTGGCAAACAGCGAGGCGAAGATGAGGCAGTCGCTCATCAGGTACACCCAGAAACCGAAGACGGTGTTGCCGCCGGTGTCGTGGTGCTCGTGGTCGTCATGGCCATGGGCCGCCGCGTGTGCGGCGTGCCCGTGGTTCAYGGTCGAGGTATTGGTGCTCATGCCTTCAGCTCCGACTTCACCAGGCCCTGGGCTTCCAGGTGCTTGCGGTGTTCGTTCTCGATGCGTTCCACCTCGGCAGCCGGGACCCAGTAGTCCACGTCCTGGTCGAAGGTGCGGTAGATGAACGTGGCGATCATGCCGACGAAGCCGATGATGGCCAGCCACCAGATGTGCCAGATCATCGCAAAGCCGAACACCATGCTGAAGGCGCCGATGACAACGCCGGTGCCGGTGTTGCGCGGCATGTGGATGTCGGTGTACTTGGCCGGCTTCGGCCAGGCTTCACCACGCTGCTTGCGCTCCCAGAAATCGTCCAGCTCGGTGACTTCCGGCAGGGTGCCGAAGTTGTAGAAAGCCGGCGGCGAAGAGGTTTCCCACTCCAGCGTACGGGCATCCCACGGGTCGCCGGTCAGGTCGGCAGTCTTCTTGCGGTCGCGGATCGACACGGCCACCTGGATGATCTGGCACAGGATGCCGGCACCCACGATGAAGGCGCCCACAGCGGCCACCAGCAGGAACGGCTCGTAGGCCGGGTTGACGGTGCTCTGCAGACGACGGGTCATGCCCATGAAGCCCAGCACGTACATCGGCATGAAGGTCACATAGAAGCCGATGAACCAGCACCAGAACGCGCACTTGCCCCAGAACTCGTTGAGGCGGAAGCCGAACATCTTCGGCCACCAGTAGGTGATGCCGGCGAACATGCCGAACACCACGCCGCCGATGATGACGTTGTGGAAGTGGGCGATCAGGAACAGGCTGTTGTGCAGCACGAAGTCGATGGCCGGGATCGCCAGCATCACGCCGGTCATGCCGCCGATGGTGAAGGTGACCATGAAGCCGATGGTCCACAGCACGGGCGTGGTGAACTGCACGCGACCGCGGAACATGGTGAACAGCCAGTTGAAGATCTTCACGCCGGTGGGGATGGAGATGATCATCGTCGTGATGCCGAAGAAGGCATTGACGTTGGCACCCGAGCCCATGGTGAAGAAGTGGTGCAGCCACACGATGAACGACAGCACGCCGATGCAGGCGGTGGCGTAGACCATGCCCTTGTAGCCGAACAGGGCCTTGCGCGAGAAGGTCGCGATGACCTCGGAGAACACGCCGAAGGCCGGCAGCACCAGGATATAGACTTCCGGGTGACCCCAGATCCAGATCAGGTTGATGTACAGCATGGCGTTGCCGCCACCGTCATTGGTGAAGAAGTGCGTACCCAGGTAACGGTCCAGGGTCAGCAGCACCAGGGTGATGGTCAGCACCGGGAAGGCGGCGACGATCAGCACGTTGGTCACCAGAGCGGTCCAGGTGAAGACCGGCATCTGCATGAGCTTCATGCTCGGGGTGCGCATCTTGAGGATGGTGATGAAGAAGTTGATACCACTCAACGTGGTACCCAGACCCGCCACCTGTAGTCCCCATATGTAGTAGTCCATACCTACATTGTTGCTGTACTCGATGCCCGACAATGGCGGGAACGCCAGCCAGCCGGTGGCGGCGAATTCACCGATCCACAGCGACAGCATGATCAGCACCGCACCGGACACGAACAGCCAGAAGCTGAGCGAGTTGACGAACGGGAACGCGACGTCGCGCGCACCGATCTGCAGCGGCACGGCCAGGTTCATCAGGCCGGTGATCAGCGGCATCGCCACGAAGAAGATCATGATCACGCCGTGGGCGGTGAAGATCTGGTCGTAGTGGTGCGGAGGCAGGTAACCCTCGGAC
>NZ_JBFRFE010000575.1:0-2831 GCF_052114665.1 Stenotrophomonas sp. 2YAF22
GGCATCGGCTACAACGTGGACATGCTGAAGGAGCGTTTCGGTGGCAGCGCCGACATCGCCAACAGTTGGGACCTGGTGTTCAAGCCGGAAAACATCAGCAAGATGAAGGACTGCGGCGTGACCATCCTGGACACGCCGGCGGACATGATTCCGATCGCGCTGCACTACCTGGGCCTGGATCCGCACAGCGGCGATCCGGCCGACCTGCAGAAGGCGGCGGACCTGCTGAAGTCGATCCGCCCGTACGTGCAGAACTTCCACTCCTCGCAGTACGTGGGCTCGCTGGCCAACGGCGGCACCTGCCTGGTGGTGGGCTGGTCGGGTGACATCATCCAGGCCCGCGACCGTGCGGCCGAGGCCAGCAATGGCGTGCACGTGGCCTATTCGATCCCGAAGGAAGGCGCGCCGCAGTGGTTCGACATGCTGGCCATCCCGAAGGATGCCAAGCACCCGGAAGCGGCCTACGCGTTCATCAACTATCTGCTGGAACCGAAGGTCGCCGCGGCCAACACCAATTTCATCCACTACGGCAACCCGGTGCCGACCGCGACCCCGCTGGTGGACGAGGCGATCCGCACCGACCCGACAATCTACCCGCCGGCCGACGTGGCGGCGAAGATGTTCACCTATTCGATCAACACGCCGGAGACCGACAAGCTCTACACCCGGCTGTGGACCGAGGTGAAGACCGGTCGCTAAGCGTTTCCGGTAGCGCCGGGCCTTGCCCGGCAGCTGCCTTGCCCTGCGCCGGCGCCGGTATTGCCGGCCCGGCCAAGGTGCCGCAGGATGGCGGGCAACAGGTCGCGCGCATCGCGACCGCCGTTGCACAGGAATGATGAGCTCATCCGCTGCAGGTTGTGCATGCCGATGAAGAACAGACCAGGCTGCGGGGAGACACCAAACTCGCCGAGCGGGTAGCCGTGTTCGTCCAGCACGCCGTCCACATCCAGCCACGGCCATTCGGCGACGAAGCCAGTGGCGAGGACAACCGAGCGGATGCCGGCAGCGTTCAGATCCAGTTCGCACGGCGAGGCGTCAGGCTCCCAGTGCAGGTACACCTCTTCTGGAATGTAGCGGGCGTCATCGGTGCGCGGTTCGGGCCGCGTGGCGTAGTACCCGCTTGCCAGTGAATCGAGATAGGCGTACTCGGCCCGCGTTGCTTCGACCGCAGTGCGCAGCTGTGGGCGGACATCGGCGAAGCGGGCGATGTCCGCGTCGAAGCCCTGCAGGCGGCCCAGCAGTGTGATGCCCTCGCGATGCATCGACAGCAGGCTGATCGAGCTGCCCAGGCCTGCGCGTCCCTTGCCGGAAATCAGCGGGAACTCTGCGGTCCGGGCCTTGCGCAGCGCGTCCGGCTCCCCGGCGAGCACCCCGGCCGATTCACTCACATGCTGGTGGATGCGTCCGGCCATGTCCCACCAGGTCATCGAATCCTTGCCGCGCAGCCGGCGCGTATGYGAATGGCGCTCGGCCAGCGACCAATACACGTTGCGGCCGCTGGCGCGGAGATCCTGGGCGATCTGCGCGCCGGACTGGCCGCCGCCGATGACCAGCACCGCGCCGTCGGGAAGCTGCCGGCAATTGCGGTAGTTGCTGGAGTGCAGTACCGCCAGCGCCGGCCCGGGCGCAAAGGGAACGCGGGGCATCCGGGGACGGCCGTATTCGCCGGTGGCCACCACCACCGCAGCGGCCTGGATCGGCCCGCGGCTGGATTCGATGGCGTAGCCGCCCGCCTTGGGCGTGACACGCAGGACCGCGCAGCCTTCGTGGATCGGCAGTGACCTTTCGCTGGCGTAGTCGCGGAGCCGCTGGATCACTTCCGGTGCAGCCATGAAGCCCTCCGGGTCGTCGCCCGCATAGGCGTGGCCATGCAGGGCCATCGTCGCGTTGGCGGTGTTGGTCTGGAAGGAATCCCAGCGCCGCCGCCAGCTGGCGCCCACGGTTTCCGCCTCCAGTACGCGATGCTTGATGCCGGCCTCCTGAAGGACCGTGCTGAGTGACAGCCCGGCCTGGCCGGCGCCGATGATGGCCACCTCCAGCCGATCAGCTGACGAGGGCTGGGGGGCGGGTGGGGCGAAGACAGAAGTGTCTGCGGATGTCACGCGTGTTCGTCCATGGTCGGCCTCGATCCTGGGGATTGCGACGGGGTAGTGGCGGGCGATCAAGGCTCCCGGTTCTGAAAAGCGTTGCAGATTCGGCGCGGCACCCGCAGGCCAAGGCGGAAACACCAGGCAACGGCCACGCAGGGGGCGCGTGTTGCGCCTGGAGTGCGCCATTTGCGGGCCAAACCCGACACCGGTCCGGTACTCCAGGACGGCCAGCGGCGCCTTCCCGCCCGCCGTCGTCATATCCCCATCGGCCCCCGGCCGGTAGAATGGCGGCCGCTGTCCACCGCCCGCTCCCGGAGCCCCCATGCCCGTTGAAGCCCAGCCGGAAGCCGCCGTCGTCGAAGCGACCGGTGTGCCCGGCTATCTCTCCATTCGTGATCTGCGCAAGGAATTCGATGGCTTCGTCGCCGTCGACGACGTCAACCTGGACGTCCGCAAGGGCGAGATATTCGCGCTGCTCGGTGGCTCTGGCAGCGGCAAGTCGACCCTGCTGCGCTGCCTGGGCGGCTTCGAGACACCCACCAAGGGCAGCATCACCGTCGATGGCCAGCGGATGGATGCGCTGCCGCCGTACCAGCGGCCGGTCAACATGATGTTCCAGTCCTATGCGCTGTTCCCGCACATGACCGTGGAGCAGAACATCGCCTTCGGCCTGAAGCAGGACGGACTCGCCCGCGAGACCATCGCCAAGCGCGTGGGCGAGATGCTCGACCTGGTGCAGAT
>NZ_JBFRFE010000576.1:0-2827 GCF_052114665.1 Stenotrophomonas sp. 2YAF22
GAATTCGTCGCCACCCAGCCGTGCCAGCAGGTCGTGCGGCCGCAGCAGCTGGCGGGTGCGTTCTGCCACGGCCACCAGCAGCGCGTCGCCGGCCTGGTGGCCATAGGCATCATTGACCTGCTTGAAGCCATCCAGGTCCATGAACATCACCGCGAAGCGGCTGCCGCCCTGTTCGGCCTCGGCCAGGGCCTGCACGATGCGCCGCTGCAGCAGCAGCCGGTTCGGCAGACGGGTGAGGGGGTCGTGGAGCGCGGCCTGGGTCAGTTCCTGCTGGGCGTCGGTCAACGAGGTGCTGAGCAGCGAATTGCGCAGGCGCAACAGCTGCGCCTCCACCCGCTGGTCCAGCCAGGACACCACCAGCACCACCGCCAGGATCGCCACGGTCAGCACCACCACAAGCATCGCCAGCCAGTTGTTCTGCAGGCCATCGCCCACCGCTGCGCCGCAGACGCTGCCCTCGGGGAAACGGGCGGCAGCCATGCCGGTGTAGTGCATGCCGACGATGGCCAGGCCAAGCAGGCCGGCGGCGGCCAGGCGGTCGCCGATGCGGGTGTGCTGCGCGCGCAGGCGGAAGGCCACGTACAAGGCAGTCCACGACGCGGCCACAGCGACCAGCAGCGACAGCAGCAGCCACACCGGCTGGTAGTCGATGCCCGGTTGCATGCGCATCGCGGCCATGCCCACGTAGTGCATGCTGGCGATGCCGCTGCCCATCAGCAGCGCACCGCCGGCCAGGCGAGGATGGGGCAGGGTGCGCAGCGATACCAGCCAGAGCGCGAACACCGACGAGCCGATTGCCAGTGCCAGCGACAGCAGGGTGATGGGCAGGTCGTAGCCCAGTGGAATGGGCAGGTCGAAGGCGAGCATGCCGATGAAGTGCATCGACCAGATGCCCAGCCCCATCGCAAAACCGCCGCCCAGGCGCCACCACCAGGTCGCGCCCTTGCCGGGCGCGGTGACGGTGCGCCCAGCCATCGCCAGTGCGGTGTAGGACGCCATCACTGCAACCAGCAATGAGGTCGCCACCAGCCACGGGTTGTACGTGCCTACCAGCATTCGTCAGTCTCCCGGACCTGCCTGTCAACGGAAAAACTACGGTGGGGCATGCGTAAGGCGGGCGACCAGGGCCGCCGGTTGCAGCGTCCCCCCGGTCGCTGCCCATTCACTCTAACGCGGGCACCGGGGGGGACGGCAAGCAGCAAAACGTGACGACCGCGTCAGCGGGTCACCGCACCGGCCGCCTGGAAGGCGGCATCGAACAGGCGCTGCACCGGTGGCCCCATTTCGCCGACCAGCAGGGTCAGCAGGAACAGGCCCAGCAGCAGCGAGACCGGCAGGCCCAGCTGGATCGGATTCAGCGCCGGCGCGGCGCGGGCCAGCACGCCGAAGGCCAGGTTGACCGCCAGCATCGCCACGGTCAGCGGGATGGCCAGGGTCAGCGCGCCGCGCAGCACGGTCAGCAGGAAGGTCGGGGCGATGCTGAAGAAGGCGTGCGGGTCGGGCAGGGGCGCGCCGATGGGCAGGGCGCGATAGCTGTCCACCACCAGCGAGATCAACGCCAGATGGCCGTTGGCGGTGAAGAACAGCAGGCCGAACAGCAGATAGAACCATTGGCCGATGACACCGGAGGTGCCGCCGCGCAGCGGGTCACTCATCTGCGCAAACGCCAGGCCGGTGCCCTGCGCGACCAGCTCGCCGGCCATCGCGCCGGCCTCGAACACCAGCCGCAGCATGAAACCGATGGCCACGCCGATCGCCAGCTCGCGGGCGATGGTCAGCACGGTGGCGGCGTCGAAGCCGGTCCAGTCCGGTACCGGCGGCAGCAGGGGCGCCAATGCAATGGCCAGGGTGCCGGCCAGCATCACGCGCACCCGGCCGGGCACGGCACGGGTACCGATCATCGGCATTGCCATGGCCACCGCGCCGATGCGCAGCATGGTCCACAGCACGGTGCCGATCATGCCGAAGGCGTTCAGGCCGTCGGCAGCCATCTGGGTGGCGGCATCCATCTGCGTGCGCGTCCGTCTAGCCGATCAGGTGCGGGATGCGCTGGAACAGCAGCGTGGTGAATTCGACCAGATGGCCGATCAACAGGCTGCCCAGTGCGAACAACACGGCAGTGAGCGCTGCGGCCTTGGCAACGAAGGCGATGGTGGGCTCGTTGAGCTGGGTCGCGGCCTGCACCACGCCCACTACAACGCCGACCACCAGTACGGTCAGCAGCAGCGGGCCGGCCACCCAGAGTACGGTGATCAGGCCGCCACGCAGTTCGGTCAGGGCAAGTTCGGGGGACATCGTCGTTCCGTTGTGTGTATGTAGAGCCGAGCCATGCCCGGCTGCCCTGCAATCAAGCCGGATTGAAGCTCGCCGCCAGCGTGCCGACGGTCAGCACCCAGCCGTCCACCAGCACGAACAGCAGGATCTTGAACGGTGCGGAGACCAGCATCGGCGACAGCATCATCATGCCCATCGACATCAGCACACTGGCCACGACCAGGTCGATGATCACGAACGGAATGAAGATCAGGAAGCCGATCTCAAAGGCGGTCTTCAGTTCGCTGGTGACGAACGAGGCGACCAGCACCGGGAACGGAATCGCATCGGGGTTGGCGTAGGTGCCGTGGCCGGCGATGCCGGCGAAGGTCATCAGGTCGGTCTCGCGGATCTGCGCCAGCATGAAGGCRCGCAGCGGCGTGGTGCTCAGCGTCCAGGCGGTCTGGAAGTCGATCTCGCCATTGAGGTACGGCGCCATGCCGGTGCTCCAGGCCTTGTCCCAGGTCGGCAGCATGATCATCGCGGTGAGGAACAGGGCCAGGCCCAGCAGGAC
>NZ_JBFRFE010000577.1:0-2825 GCF_052114665.1 Stenotrophomonas sp. 2YAF22
GTTCATTCCCTCGTCGATGCCGGTGGGCGGCAGCCATCGCGACGTCTCGAACTTCAATATCCACGCCAAGCAGACGCGTTTCAGCTTCGAGGCGCGGCGTCCAACCACGCACGGCAACCTGCGCTTCTATCTGGAGAATGATTTCTTCGGCAGCAGCGATGGCTATCAGTTCCGCCTGCGCCATGCCTACGGTCAGCTTGGCAACACCTACGCAGGCTATGGCTATTCCAGCTTCATGGATCCGGACAGTTTGCCCGACACGCTGGATTTTGCTGGGCCCGGCGGCGCCGGTTACCTGCTGGTGGCCGGCATCCATCACAGCTTTGCACTGGGCAAGGGCAACACCCTGACGCTGGCCGCCGAAGACCCGGACACCGAGCTGGCCGGCGCCAGCGATGCGATGGCGGCAGTCAATCGACTGCCGGATGTGAGTGCCATCGCGCGCATGGAGCGTGACTGGGGCCACCTGCAACTGGGCGTCGTGGCGCGCAGTCTGGCCTACGACGGCGATGCCCGCCGTGACCGCGTCTTTGCCGGTGGCGCGCAGCTCAGTGGCTCGGCCTCGGTGGGGGAACGCGATCTGTTGCTGTTCGGCGCGCTGGGCGGCCGCGGCCTGAGCCGCTATACCGCCGATCTCACCGGTTCCGGTCTTGACGCGGTGGTAGGTGCCGATGGACGCATAGATGCGCTGGACCTGCACGGTGGCTTCGTCGGTTACACCCATTACTGGTCGGATCTGTGGCGCTCGAACCTGATCTACGGCCAGCTGACCCTGGAACGCAATGCGGCGCTGCCCACCGATGCATTCCGGCAAAGCCGCTACGGCGTGTTCAACCTGATCTGGAGCCCGGCACCGTCGTGGACGATGGGCATGGAACTGCTGTACGGCCGCCTGCAGCAGCAGAGCGGAGCACGCGGCGACACGGTCCGGGTGCAGGGCAGCCTGCAATACAACTTCATCAAGTAAGCGCCAGCGGCAGCACGCCAGCGTAGCCATTCCCCACGCCCGGGTTCACCGGGCCCATGCCAGGTACAGGAGATTGTCATGGCAGAAGCAAAGAAAATCGGGGTGGTCGGAGCCACCTTCCTCGTCGCCGGCAACATGATGGGCTCAGGGGTGTTCCTGCTGCCCTCCAGCCTGGCCAAGATCGGTACCGCCTCGATATGGGGGTGGCTGATCACCACGGCCGGTGCGCTGCTGCTGGCCTTCGTGTTCGCCAAGCTCGGCAAGCTGGCGCCCAAAGCGGGTGGCCCGTATGCGTATGCACGCGATTGGTTCGGTCCCTACATGGGCTTCCAGACCAACACCATCTACTGGTTCGCCAACTGGATCGGCAACGTTGCCATTCCCATCGCGGCGGTGGGCTACTTCAGCTACTTCTTCCCGATCCTGTCCGAACCGCTGGTGCGCTGCATCGCGGTGCTGATCCTGGTGTGGGCGTTGAGCTTTGCCAACATGATCGGACCGGCGTTCGTCAGCCGCGTGCAGACGGTCACCACCAGCTTCGCGCTGGTGCCGATCCTGGGCATCGCCATCTTCGGCTGGTTCTTCTTCGATGCCGACATCTTCAAGGGCGCGTACAACGTGTCCGGCGAATCGAACTTCGGTGCGATCTCCAGTGCGGCGGCACTGACCCTGTGGGCCTTCATCGGCGTCGAGTCGGCCTCGGTCACGGCCGGCGTGGTTGAAAACCCGGAGAAGAACGTGGCCCGCGCCACCCTGGCCGGTGTGTTCCTGGCCGCCATCGCCTACATCGCCAGCTCGTCGGTGATCATGGGCATGGTGCCCAACGGCGAGCTGCAGGTGTCTGACGCGCCGTTTGCACTGGCGGCGGCCAAGGCCGTCGGGGGCTGGGGTGGTGCGCTGGTCAGCCTGTGCGCCTTCATCGGCGCCGCAGGTTCGCTGGGCGGCTGGATCCTGCTGACCGCGCAGAGCGCCAAGGCGGCCTCCGATGATGGCCTGTTCCCGAGCATCTTCAGCAAGACCAACAAGGACGACGTGCCGGTCAAGGGCGTGCTGATCGTGGCCGTGCTGATGACCCTGGCGGTGCTGGTGACCTCCACCTCGAAGACCGCTTCGGCCCAGTTCGACGTGATCACCTCGGCGGCGGTGGTGTTGACGCTGCTGCCGTACATCTACTCGTGCGTGGCCTGCTATTTCGTGGTGGAGCGTTCGCACACGCTGGTGCACACCGGTGCGTTCTGGACCCTGACCAGCCTGACGGTCGTGTACTGCTTGTGGGCGATCTACGGCTCGTCGGGAACGATCGTGCAGTACGCCTTCCTGTTCGTGCTGTTCATCACTGTGTTCTATCCCTTCTTCAGCGAGGAGCGCCGCCAGCAGCGGCAGCGTTCCCGCGAGGCGGCGGCGATCTCTGCCGGCGCCCAGCGTTCCTGAGTTAGACAAGGAGAATCAACGTGTATTTCAAGTCCCTGGATTATCCGGTCATCGTCATTGACGGTGACTACGACTCGCCGCGCATCGGCGGTATCCTCATCCGTGCGCTGGTGGAAGAGCTGCGCAGCAATGACCAGCGCGTGCTGTGCGGTCTGAACCTGGATGACGCGCGCGCCGGCGCCCGTACCTACGTGGCCGCTTCGGCGGTGCTGATCTCGATTGACGGCAGCGAGGAGGTCGACGGCGAGTTCCAGCGCCTGACCGCCTTCCTGCGCGAGCAGAGTGCGCGCCGGGCCAACCTGCCGGTGTTCCTGTACGGCGAGCGCCGTACCATCGAGAAGGTGCCGAGCAAGCTGCTCAAGTACATCCACGGCTTCATCTTCCTGTTCGAAGACACCAAGAGCTTCATCTCGCGCCAGGTGATGCG
>NZ_JBFRFE010000578.1:0-2823 GCF_052114665.1 Stenotrophomonas sp. 2YAF22
GTTCGACGAACAGCACGTTGTCCTCGGGGGTGACGGCAATGATGATCGCGGCCAGGCCGCCGGCGTGGGTGCGTTCGCTGTATTCCCAGCTGCCGCGCACGACCATGCGCTGGTACTTGCCTTCGTAGACGACACGCGGTGCTTCGGTGTTGCGCTGGCTCATGCGGGCTCGCTGGAAGTAGGGACGGGGTCGGAAATGCCGGCGGCACTGAACAGCCGGCGGCGGGTCATGGGGCCGAAGCGCAGGGTCTGGCACAGGCCGCCGAGCAGCTCTGGATCGGCCGCCTGGCGCGGCATGCCGGGCTGGCAACCTTCCAAGGGTGCGTCCAGGGCGATGGTGGTCAGCTGGCGCCAGAGCTGGGCGTGCTCGCGCTGCTCGCGCAGGCGCACGGCCATCTGGGCCGCGCCGCGCAGGCGCAGGAACGGCACTTCGTCCAGGCGTTCGTACAGCACGTCCATGCTGCCGAAATGGGCCAGCAGCACGGCCGCCGACTTGGCGCCGACACCGCTGATGCCCGGAATGTTGTCGACCGCATCGCCGCACAGCGCCAGGTAATCGGCAATCTGGTGTGCGTGCACGCCGTGCCGGGCCTTGACGCCGGCCACGTCCCAGCGCTGGTTGCGTGCGTAATCCCATTGCTCGTCATGTTCGAGCAGCAGCTGCGACAGGTCCTTGTCGGCGGAAATGATCACGCCGCGATGGCTGCTGCGGTGGCCATGCAGGGCGCTGCCGATCAGGTCGTCGGCTTCGTAATCATGATGCGCCAGTACCACCAGGCCGAGCGCTGCGCACAGCGCCTTGCAGTGCACGAACTGGCGCTTGAGCGCTTCCGGCGCCGGGTCCCGGTTGGCCTTGTAGGCCGGGTACAGGCGGTGACGGAAGCCACTGTCCAATGCCTCGTCGAAGGCGATGGCGATGTGCCGGGGGCGTTCGCGCTCCAGCAGGTCCAGCAGGAAACGGGCGAATCCATGCACGGCGTTGGTCGGCCAGCCCTGGCTGTCCTGGAATTCGTCCGGCAGCGAATGCCAGGCGCGGAACACGTAGATGCTGGCGTCGACCAGGTACAGCGGCGGCGGTATCGCCACGGGAATCACGGCGCTCACTGGCCGGTCCAGTCCTGCAGCAGGGCCGCGGCATCGGGGCGCTCGCGTTCGGGCACTTCGGCCTTGGGCGTGCCGATGTGGATGAAACCGGCAATGCCTTCGCCCTCGGCCAGCCCCAGATGGGCGTGCACGGCGGGATCGAAGGCCATCCATGCGGTCAGCCACTGCGCGCCGAAGCCCAGCGCCTGGGCGGCCTGCAACAGGGCAAAGCACACGCAGCCGGCGGTCATCAGCTGTTCCTGTGCGGGAACTTTCGGGTCCGGCCGGGGGCTGGCCACCACCACGATCACCAGCGGTGCATGGCTGAAGCGCTGGCGGTCCTTCTCGAACACGGCGTCGCCGGCATGCGGATCGCGCTCACGGCTGCGCGCGGCCAGGAAGTCGCCCAGAGTGTGACGCGCATCGCCGGCGATCTTCAGGAAGCGGAACGGTACGCGCTTGCCGTGGTCGGGCACGCGGACCGCCGAGGTCAGCATCCGCTGCAGGGTGGCCGGATCCGGTCCGGGCTCGCCCAGTTGCCGCGAGGGCACCGAGCGGCGGGCATCCAGGGCAATCAGGGCAGCAGGGTCGGGCATGGAGTCTGAACCGGTCATCACGGGTCGCTGATTATAGTCGGGGAGGTAGATGACGCCGTTTGTGTCGCGTCAGACCCCTGAATAGCAAACTGTGATGAACATCATGCCACTGGCGGATCACGGAGCCCCGCTTCCCCTCGCCTCGCAGGCCCTGCACGGCTTACGATACGTAATATTGCCGGGCCGCCGTTCATGAGGTTTGAAGTGAGGACTGTTTCACTGTCCGCGATGGGCTGGGCGGCCTACCATCGAGGGACCGGTGCATGGGGTGTACCGGCCGTCGCGATGTCCATGATGTCTGTCGCACCAGAGAAGGTGGGGAGCCTTCCCGAATGATGAGCGCGCCCACTCCGATGGGATCGCCGGGCCGTGACCCGGCCCAGCTCCAGCTTGCCCGGGACATCGTCCTGCCGGCGTTGTGCCAGGCCTTTGGCGCGGCACTGGCCCGCTTCGATGATGCCCTGTTCGACCGTGCCGGCAATGCCGGCTCGTCGCAGTTGCTGTTCCTGGACGCGATGCGCGAGCTGCGCCGCCGCCGTGAGGAGATTGCCGGTGCTTTTGCCGCCCATCTTGGCCATGCCTGGGCCGGTCTGGCTGCGGGCGAGCCCGTCTCCGCCGAGCTGACCCTGTCCGGGCAGGCCCAGGACGGCCTCAGCCTGGTGCCGGAACATGTACTGGAATCGCGGTTGGCGGTGCGCAACTTCGCCACCGTGCTGCTGCGCGACTTCAAGCCGGTGCTGGCGCGGCTCGACCGCCGCCTGGGCTGGCTGGGCGGCGGTATCGAACTGGATGCCGACCGCAACCCGATCAGCCCCGAACACCTGGGCGTGGCCATCCACGAAGCCTTTGCCGGCTGCGAGCTGGCACCGGAAGTCCACCTGGTGCTGATCAAGCTGTGCGAGCGCGATATGCGCGCGCCGGTGGGCCGCATCTACGAGAAGCTGGACGAGCACCTGGCCGCAGCCGGGGTGATGTCGCAGATGGGTGCCCCGCGCCGACCACTGGCGTCGGCCCCGGCGCAGCACGTTCCGCATGGCCTGGATGATCTGGTCGAGCAGCGCGCGGCACCGGGCGTTGACAGCGAATTCAAGGACGACGAACAGGCCGCCCCGGCTTGGGCACAGCGTTTCGCCGCGCGCTGGTC
>NZ_JBFRFE010000579.1:0-2816 GCF_052114665.1 Stenotrophomonas sp. 2YAF22
CCTTGGTTGGCACGCCTTTGCCGGCCAGCGGCCGGCGCTACCGCAAGGTGTGCGGACCGAGGCCCGCACCCACCGAAGCAGATTTCAGATCGTTTCGCCAAACGCCTTGGCCAGATTCCGATAGGCCTTCTTCTGCGCCTCGTCGGTCGCCGCCGGGGCGACAATCTCCAGCTCGACGATCTGGTCGCCGTCCGGGCTGCCCGGCAGGCCACGCCCACGCAGGCGCAGCTTGCGACCGGCATCGGAGTCGGCCGGAATCTTCAGTTCCACCGCTCCGCCCAGGGTCGGCACGCTGATGCTGGTGCCCAGCGCCGCCTGCCACGGGGTGACCGGCAGCGTGTACAGGATGTTGCGACCGTCGACCTCGAACTGCGGATGCGCGGCGTACTCCACTTCCAGCAGCAGGTTGCCGCCGTGGTTGCCCTGCCCGGCCAGGCGGATCACCTGCCCAGGACGGATGCCCTTGGGCACGCGCACGTCCAGCTGCTTGCCATTGACGGTGATGCGCAGGCTGTCGCCGTTGTAGGCCGCCTCCAGCGGTACCGACAGCTTGGCCCGGGTATCACGGTTGGGCGCATGACCGTGGCTGCTGAAGCCCGGACCGGGGCCCGCGCCCTGGCCGCCGCGCTGGCGCGCGAACAGGCTCTCGAAGAAGTCGCTGAAGCCACCGTTGGGGCCACCCCCACCACCACCGAACACTTCCTCGAAATTGAAACCGCCACCGCCGTAGTTCGGCGGCACGTTGAATTCCTCGCCCGGGCGATAGCCCTGAGCGCGCAGCTGGTCATACGCCGCGCGCTTCTCGGGATCGCGCAGCGCCTCGTAGGCCTCGTTGATGGCCTTGAACTTGTCCTCGGCCCCGGCCTCCTTGCTGACGTCCGGGTGGTACTTGCGTGCCAATCGACGATAAGCGGTCTTGATTTCCGCCTCGCCCGCGCTCGGCTCCACCCCAAGGGTGGCGTAATAATCCTTGAATTCCATCCAGCTACCTCGATTCGCTTCGGCGGCGCCGGTGGCGCCGCCCCGGGTTCATTCTACGCGCCGGCGATGCTACGCCGCCGGTCGTGCGGCAACGGTGAGGCCGACTGATCCAGCGCAATGCGCCTGCCATCGCCCGGCCGCATGCTGTGGCTGACAGCCCGCCGCGGACGACGGAGATGGGGTGTATACATGGGTTTTCCAATGTCTTGACGCGTCCGTCCCCTCCTGGCCCCTACCCTCACCCAGCAAGGAGTTCCCATGACCATCCATGTCGGCGACCGTATTCCGGAAGTCACCCTCAAGCGCATCCGCGAAGGCATCGAGACCCTCGATACCCACGCCCTGTTCGACGGGCGCAAGGTGGTGCTGTTCGCCGTGCCCGGTGCATTCACCCCCACCTGCTCGGCCCGCCACCTGCCCGGGTACGTGGAAAAGTTCGAGGCGTTCCGCCATCGAGGCATCGATGTCTACTGCGTGGCGGTCAACGATCCGTTCGTGATGAAGGCCTGGGCCACCGACCAGCACGTGCCCGACGGCCTGCTGATGTTGTCCGACGGCAACGCCGAACTGACCCGTGCACTTGGCCTGGAGCTGGATGCAAGTTCATCCGGCATGGGCACGCGTTCGCGCCGCTTTGCCCTGTACGTGGTGGACGGCACGGTACGCGCGGCCTGGATCGAGGAACCCGGCCAGTTCGAGGTGTCATCAGCCGACTACGTACTGGATCACCTGCCCACCTGAAACCCTGACTGCAGAGGAAACCGGCCAGCCATGTCCAACAAGCCAGCCAAAGCCAGCAACACCTCCCCTTCCGCCAAGGTCGCTGGCATCAGCGATCGTCAGACCCTGCGCGAGCGGGCACGGAAGAACATCGAAGACGGAGCGATCACCGACAGCTACAGCGCCGACCGCAAGGTGGTGATCAAGCTGCTCAACGACGCGCTGGCCACCGAATATGTGTGCGTGCTGCGCTACTACCGGCACTACTTCATGGCCAAGGGCATGCTGGCCGACGCAGTCAAGGGCGAGTTCCTGGAACACGCGCAGCAGGAGCAGGCACATGCCGGCAAACTGGCCGAGCGCATCGTCCAGCTGGGCGGCGAGCCTGACCTCAATCCGGACACGCTGACCGCACGCTCGCACGCCGAATACAAGGAAGGCAGCGACCTGCGCGACATGGTCCGCGAGAACCTGGTGGCCGAGCGCATCGCCATCGACAGCTACCGCGAGATGATCAACTTCATCGGCGACAGTGACACCACCACCAAGCGCATCCTGGAAGAGATCCTGGCGCAGGAGGAGGAGCACGCCGATGAGTTCGCCGACCTGCTGGATGGCTGGATCGGGGAGTAGCGCCGCACCGTGCCAGCGAACACCCCGGTAGTCGCCCACCTTGGTGGGCAGCTTCCGCGCGTGCCAACCAAGGTTGGCACCTACCGGGTCAGGGTGCACCAACCCGCCGGGCATGGCCCGGCGCTACCGCAGCACGTTGAACCGTACCTGCGTCCAGGCGCCGTCAGCAGCCAGCGCGGTCAACGTATGCGCGCCCGGATCGGCGAACTCGCGCTGCATCAGCTGCGCACCGCGTGTCTGCGCGATCCATCGACCATCCAGCAGCCAGTCCACGGCCTGTTCGCTGCCCAATGCGCGCAGCTGCAGGCGTACGCCGTGTTCGGCATTGGGTGCACGCGCCAGCGTCGCGCCTTCGTTGAGGCCATCGATATGCAGGGCCACGCTAGCCTCGCGACCATCATCGCGACAGTCCGGCGACAGCGCGGGAAGCTGTGAGGCATCGCGCGTGGCTTTGGGCAGCCAGGGTGACAACAGCGCCGGCC
>NZ_JBFRFE010000580.1:0-2799 GCF_052114665.1 Stenotrophomonas sp. 2YAF22
GGGTTGCCGGCCAGCGGCCGGCACTACCAGGTGTCAGGCCTGCAGTAGATCCACGCCATGCGTGGATGAATGCCCGCGATTCACGGGCGCCAACAGGCTTGCAGGGGCCTACACCTGCAGCAGCTTGCGCGCGGCGGCGCGGGCTTCCTTGCTCACTTCCACGCCACCCAGCATGCGCGCCAGCTCTTCCTCGCGGGCCTTTGCGTCGAGCTTCTCCACCGCGCTCTGGGTCATGCCTTCCACCGGTGCCTTGCTGACCCGGTAATGCGCGTGGCCCTTGGAGGCGACCTGCGGCAGGTGGGTCACGCACAGCACCTGGCGCTTTTCGCCGAGGGCGCGCAGCTTCTGGCCGACGATATCGGCCACCGCGCCACCGATGCCGGAGTCGACTTCGTCGAACACCATGGTCGGCACTGCATCCAGGTCGAGCGCGGCTACTTCGATGGCCAGCGAAATACGTGACAGCTCGCCACCGGAAGCGACCTTGCGCAGCGCACGCGGTGGCTGGCCCGCATTGGCTGCCACCAGGAACTCGACGCGCTCGGCGCCCTGCGGGTCCGGCTTGCCGTTGTCCTGCGGCTCCAGCTCGATCAGGAACTGGCCGCCGCCCATGCCCAGCTCCGCGATGATGCCGGTGGTGGTGGCCGACAGCTCGGCAGCAGCGGTGCGGCGGCTGGTGGTCAGTGCTGCGGCCTCGACGCGCCAGGCCGCTGCGGCCTTTTCAATTTCGCCGGCCAGACGCTGCAGGCGCTCGTCGGCGCCGCGCAGCTGTTCCACTTCGGCGTGCATGCGCTCACGCTGCGCACCCAGCTCATCCATCGGCACGCGGTGCTTGCGGGCCAGGTCGTGCAGGCGGCCGAGGCGGCGCTCGTTCTCCTCGAACTGGTCCGGATCGGCGTCCAGATCGTCATGCACCCGGTCGAGCAGGGCCAGGGCCTCGTGCAGCTGGATGGAGGCGCTGTCGATCAGGGCATCGACGTCGCCCAGCCGCGGGTCATGTTCGGCCACCCTGGCCAGTTCATGCCGCACCTGCTGCAGCAGATCCAGCGCCGAGTGGCCTTCGTCGCCGTTGAGCTGGTCCGAAGCTGCCTGGCAGGCGGCCAACAGGGCGCTGGCGTGCGCCTGACGGCGATGGCTGGCGCCGAGCGCGGTGATCGACTCCGGCTCCAGATCCTCACGGTCCAGTTCACGCAGCTGGTGTTCGAGGAAGCCGATGCGGTCACTCACGTCGCCCTGTTGCGACAGTGCGAGGGATTCATCGACCAGCGCCTGCCAGGTGGCGGCAGCGCGGCGCACCTGGCGGCGTTCGCTTTCGTTGCGGGCATAGGCGTCCAGCAGGGCCAGCTGCGACGGGCGCGTCAGCAGGGCCTGCTGCTCATGCTGGCCATGGATCTCCACCAGCAGGCCGGCGAGGTCGGCCAGCTGCGCCAGGGTGACCGGGCGGCCGTTGATCCACGAGCGCGAGCCGCCGTCGGCGCGGATCACGCGGCGCAGCTGGCACTGGTCTTCATCGTCCAGCTCATTGCTGGCCAGCCACTGGCGGGCGGCCTGCAGCTGGTCCAGCGCGAATTCGGCCGACAGTTCGGCCCGGGCCGCGCCATGGCGGACCACGCCGCTGTCGGCGCGCAGGCCGGACAGGAAGCCCAGAGCGTCGACCATCAGCGACTTGCCCGCGCCGGTCTCGCCTGAAACCACGGTCATGCCCGGCCCGAACTCCAGTTCGGTGGCGCGGACGACGGCGAAATCCTTGATTGAAAGATGTCTGAGCATGGGTAAGGGGGTGTCTGCAGCCGCGCAACGCTAGCACGCGCGGCGGGGTCGTCCAATGACTTGCCAAGGGGATGCGTCGCCATTATCTAATGTCCCTGTCTCACAGGTTGATTCCATGCACGGTTCTCCCGACCAACTTGYCCCGCGCGCGCGGCACCTGCTGCGCACGCTGATCGCGCGCTACATCCAGGATGGCGAGCCCGTGGGTTCGCAGACGCTGGCGCGCGTGGCCGGCCTGGAGGTCAGTCCGGCCACCATCCGCAACATCCTCGGTGACCTGGAAGACCTGGGCCTGCTGGCCTCGCCGCATACGTCGGCGGGCCGGATTCCGACCGCGCATGGCTACCGGGTGTTCGTCGACAGCCTGTTGCAGATGCAGCCGCCGGGCGAAGGGGAGCTGGCCCGACTGCGTCAGGAGCTGGCCGGAGGCGGCAGTACCCAGGCGCTGCTCGGCAGTGCGTCGGAGCTGCTGTCGGCGATGAGCCACTTCGTTGGCGTGGTCAGCGCGCCGCGCCGCGAGCAGTTCGCCTTCCGCCAGATCGATTTCGTGGCGCTGGACGGGCGCCGGGTGCTGGCGATCCTGGTGTTTGCCGACAATGAAGTGCAGAACCGGGTGATCGAGACCCGCCAGGACTTCGCACCGGGGCAGCTGGAGCAGGTGGCCAACTACCTCAATGCCCACTTTGCCGGGCTGCCCCTGGCCGAGATCCGTACCCGCCTGCTGCTGGAGCTGCGCGACGCCCGTTCCGAGCTGGAACAGGTGCTGGCGCACAGCGTCGAGCTGGCCGAGCAGGCCTTGCAGCCGCCGGCCGACGACATGCTGGTGGCCGGCCAGACGCGTCTGATGGGGGTGCAGGACCTGTCCGACCTGGAGCGCCTGCGCGAGCTGTTCGAGCTGTTTTCCAGCAAGCGCGAGATCCTGCAGCTGCTGGAGCGGACCATCCAGGCCCCCGGCGTGCGCATCTTCATCGGCGAGGAAACCGGCGTGGTACCTCTGCAGGGCGTCTCGCTGGTCACCGCGCCGTACAC
>NZ_JBFRFE010000581.1:0-2796 GCF_052114665.1 Stenotrophomonas sp. 2YAF22
ACGTTGTGGTGGCTCTTGATCACATGCGCCTTGCCGGTCTTGCTGCCGGCCGACTCGATCACGTCCGGGTAGATGGTGCCCTGCGCCAGCCACTTGGCGTTCTTCAGCTTGTTCGACTCTTCGTCGAAGATCTCAACAAACAGGTTGCCGATGATCTTGCGCTTGGCTTCCGGGTCGCTCACGCCTTCCAGCGCGGCGAAGTATCGGTCGGCGGCATTCACACGAACGACCTTTACGCCCATGTGCTCGGCGAACATCGCCATCACCTGGTCGCCTTCCTGCCAGCGCAGCAGGCCGGTATCCACGAACACGCAGGTCAGCTTCTCGCCGATGGCCTTGTGCAGCAGTGCAGCCACCACGGACGAGTCGACGCCGCCGGACAGGCCCAGGATCACTTCGTCATCGCCCACCTGTTCGCGCACGCGGGCGATCTGGTCGTCGATGATGTTGGCGGCGGTCCACAGGGTCTGGCAGCCGCACACGTCCACCACGAAGCGGCGCAGCAGCGCCTGGCCCTGCAGGGTGTGGGTCACTTCCGGGTGGAACTGCACGCCATACCAGCGCTTTTCTTCGTTGGCCATGGCGGCCACCGGAATGCGGTCGGTGGTGGCGGTGATGGTGAAGCCCGGCGGTGCAACGGAGACGTGGTCGCCGTGGCTCATCCAGACATTCAACTTCGGCTCGCCGCCGTGGTCGCTCAGGCCCTTGAACAGTGCATCGGGGTTGATCACGTTCACTTCGGCGTGGCCGAATTCGCGCTGGTCAGCGGCTTCGGTGGCACCGCCCAGCTGGGCGGCCAGGGTCTGCATGCCGTAGCAGATGCCGAAGATCGGCAGGCCGCTGTCGAACACTTCCTGCGGCGCGGCCGGCGCACCCGGCAGCGTGGTCGATTCCGGGCCACCGGACAGGATGATGCCCTTGGCGCCGAACGCGGCGATCTCGCCCGGGTTGTGGTCCCACGCCCAGATTTCGCAGTAGACGCCCAGCTCGCGGATGCGGCGGGCGATCAGCTGCGTGTACTGCGCGCCGAAATCAAGGATGAGGATCTTGTCGTTATGGATGTTGGTCATGGCGCCCCGGCAATGCAGTAGGGAAAACGAAAACGTCAGAATTTTTCAGCGGCAGATGGAGAAAGAGGAACGGGAATCAGCTTCCTCGTTCCTCTTTGCTCGTCCCGCATCAGGAGCGGTAGTTCGGCGGCTCTTTGGTGATCGTCACGTCATGGACGTGGCTCTCGCGCTGGCCGGCGCCGCTGATCTTCACGAACTTGGGCTTGCTGCGCATGTCCTCGACGGTGGCGCAACCCACGTAGCCCATGGTGGCGCGCAGGCCGCCCATCAGCTGGTGGATGATGCCGCCCACCGGGCCGCGGTACGGCACGCGGCCTTCGATGCCTTCGGGCACCAGCTTGTCGGCGGTGGCGGCGTCCTGGAAGTAGCGGTCCTTGGACCCCTTCTCCATCGCAGCCAGCGAGCCCATGCCGCGGTAGCTCTTGTACGAACGGCCCTGGAACAGCTCGGTTTCGCCCGGCGATTCCTCGGTACCGGCCAGCAGGCCACCAATCATGATGGTCGAGGCACCGGCGGCCAGCGCCTTGCCGATGTCGCCGGAGTAGCGGATGCCACCGTCGGCGATCAGCGGGATGCGGTCCTGCAGCGCTTCGGCTACCAGGTCGATCGCGGTGATCTGCGGCACGCCCACGCCAGCCACCACGCGAGTGGTGCAGATCGAGCCCGGGCCGATGCCCACCTTCACTGCGTCCGCGCCGCTGTCCAGCAGCGCCAGCGCGGCTTCACCGGTGCAGATGTTGCCGCCGATGACCTGCACGTTCGGGAAGTTCTTCTTGACCCAGCTGACGCGGTCCAGCACGCCCTGCGAATGGCCGTGCGCGGTATCAACCACGATCACGTCCACGCCGGCAGCGACCAGCGCTTCAACGCGGCGATCGGTGTCGCCACCCACGCCGACGGCGGCGCCGACCAGCAGGCGGGTGGCGATGTCCTTGGCAGCGTTCGGGAAGTCGGTGTTCTTCTGGATGTCCTTGACGGTGATCAGGCCACGCAGGGCGAAATCATCGTTGACCACCAGCACCTTTTCGATGCGGTTGCGGTGCAGCAGCTGCAGCACTTCATCAGACGCGGCGCCTTCCTTGACCGTGATCAGGCGATCCTTCTTGGTCATGATGTGGCGGACCGGATCGTCCAGCTCGGTCTCGAAGCGCATGTCGCGATGGGTCACGATGCCGGCCAGCAGGCCGTCGCTGCCCACCACCGGCACGCCGGAGATGTTGTGCGCCTGGGTCAGGGCCAGCACGTCGCGGATGGTGGTTTCCGGGCCGACGGTGATCGGGTCGCGGATGACACCGGCCTCGAACTTCTTGACCTTGGCCACTTCAGCGGCCTGCTGCTCCACGCTCAGGTTCTTGTGGATGATGCCCATGCCGCCCAGCTGTGCCATGGCGATGGCCAGGCGTGCTTCGGTGACGGTATCCATGGCGGCGGACAGGATCGGAAGCTTGAGCTTCAGGTCGCGCGTCAACCGCGTTTCGAGGTTGACGTCCTTGGGCAGGATGGTCGAATGAGCGGGGACGAGCGAGACGTCGTCGTAGGTGAGAGCTTCAGCCTGGATGCGCAGCATCGGCATACCCGAGATGTGGGGAAGCGCGACATTTTACCCTGTTTTCGCGGCCTGTGGCAGGGGGTAGATGCGACGCAGTGTCGCGCGGGCGAAGATCTGTTCAGGGCACCTACCGAAGCGGGTAGTGCCGGCCGCTGGCCGGCAACCTCATGAACCTTC
>NZ_JBFRFE010000582.1:0-2794 GCF_052114665.1 Stenotrophomonas sp. 2YAF22
GCCTGGGACAACAGTGGTGGGCTGGGATGCAGCGCCGGAACTGGAGACGAGGCATTGCTGGTGTATGACTTGGCGAAACAAAGCGGTAGCACCGTGGCGCTCTAAGCAATGAGCATCGCGGGAGAGCGGGCCAACGCCTGGGAGACTTGACTGGCAAGTGACTTCAGTAGCTGGCTTTGCTCGAACGGAATCTGTTCGATCAGATGGTGTCCCTGAAAAACCGGTGTGTCGGCCATGCGCACAACCTCATTCAAGAATCCGTTTGAAAGAGCGCTTGCTAGATATCGGCCACATCGCGCAGCCGTACGCCGGAGAAGTTGGCCGCACTCAATGCATCAAACATCGCGCGGTCGCAGATGGGAGGTGCTCCCATGCGATCCTGGCGGAAGATATGGGCATCTCCCACAAAATCCTGTTTGAACACCAGGCTCGCTCCGCCGACGAGGCTATAAAGCTTCTCGTCCTCGCCGGTCTGATAATTGTGGTCGAGCTTGATCCTCACGCGGGAAGCGGCTTCATCCAGGGAATCGAGCCTGCGCAGCACATTGCCCAGGTAGTACCGAGGGCCGGGGTTGCCGTCAGCAAGGCTGAAGTCGCAGGCCACAAATGCAAACGCCTCGGCGTCCAACTGCTCAAACAGCTGCTTCAACGGCTCCGACACAATCCATATGCCAGCGAGCTCTTCCAGATCGCGTGGCATTCTGCCCTTCTCTGGTACATGAACCAGGTGGGGACGCTCGGGATACTGGCCTGGCGTTCCATCAGGACGTGGGACGACATTCATCGCCGGGTCAATCAGCTTCTCTTCGTTGGCGATTTCTATACCGGGAACCCTGCCGTTTCCCGGGAAGCTGGCGTCGATCAGGAAAAATTCGCCCTCATGAGATGCGGCTTCGGCTGAAACTTCACTGGGGGTCGATTCGGTCACGGGGGTTTCCATCATGGATTCAGTAGTCCGAGGAATGGACGAAGAGACCAGAGGGAATTCTGCCACCCGCGGCCCGGGCCCTCAAACAGACACCGCTGCTGATCAGGCACCGCCCCGCCGAAGCGCCCAAACCGCGCCTCAAGCCACGATGGCGTTGCACTCTCCACCAGCAACCGGCCTTGGCTCTGGTGGAGATCCAACCAGCGCTCGAAACTGATGCGAAGGCGCTCGATATCCGGCGCCCGCCACCGGGCATCGGCAGGCATCCGGATCAGCACGCGTGAGGGGGCGTTCTCCACGTCCATCACCAGAACGCCCTTGCACCGGATCTCGAAGGACGTCACCCCGGCATAGCGCGTGTGCAGTTCAAAGCCTTCATCCGCTTTGGCGGTTACGAAGCCGAGTGCATCACTGTGCAGCAGCCGGTAGTCGGCTGGCTGCAGCTTCTGGTACGCCCACACCTGATCGCCCGCTGGCTCGGGCCATCCCGGCCATACCGCGCCGATCACCACGATGCACACCGCCGCAGCGGCAAGGCCGTGTTTCTTCATTCATCACCCCGCACTCAAACAGAACGTCACGCCCACACGCGCGCCCTCAGTCCTGTGGCCGTACCCGTTCGTGGATGAAGGCTGTAAGTGCGATATCGGCCATCACCAGCCCTTCCATCACCCGGTCGCCCACGTACTGGTCGGGCTCGCCGTTCTGGCGCGTGCGCTCGGCCGCCAGCAGGATCTCCTGCACGATGCGCTGGCCCGTCAGCGCGCAGTCGGCGTCGGACAACTGCATCTGCCGGCTGCGCAGGTGATGGCGCTCGGGCCACGGCTGACCATCGGCTGCAGCACCAGCGCCGATGCTGTGCAGGATGGCGATGAGGCTGTTGGGGTCCAGGGCAGGGGCGGGCGAGGGCGCTTCCTGGATGGGGCGCGGGGGAGGGGAGTGCGGCGTGGTCATGGCAGGCTCCGTGCAAGCAGGCAGAAGCCGCCACCGATAAGGGTGGCGGACGATGCGTGGCTCGAAAACCGGCGTGTGATGATCCCCGGCGGGCGCAAGGCCCCCACGCACCGACCGCCATAGCCGGCAGACGGATTGCCAGCCGGCACCACGCAGAGCGGTGCCGGCTGGCAAGCGTAAACATCATCACAACAGCGGGTTTTCGAGGCCCGGCCACCGATGCACGGTGGCGCAGTAACGATTACCTGCTGTTGTGCGGAATGCCAAGGGGTAGGGGGCAATGCCGCCAAAACCCCAGACGTTTTTGGCATTTTCGCATATGGGGCGGGGCTGCGAGAGTCCTTGGGGGACAAAGCCTTTGGTAGCTATGGGGTTTCGTCGCCCAGTTCTTCCGATGGTGGATTCGGAACATGGCAAGTGCGACATCGTTCGTCTAGCGATATTGCCGGGACGCCCATGGGCTGGAACCGGAAAGTGCCGCCTACCTACTTGCAAATACCAGGTGGGGGCCGGTGCGATGTCCGCTTCTGGCCGTAAGCCGACATCGGGCGGATTAGGAGATTGGGCCTCGTTATCAAGGGTCTGGCCCAGTAGCGTGGGAAGCGGTGGGCGCACGTTAATCTGGTTAAGATGGAGCCACGCCTCAACTAAAGATGAGTCATAAGGCCAGGTCGCACGCGCCATTCAGCATCACTTGGCTGACCAAGCTGGTAAAGCCCGCCTGCGGCCGAAGGCGCATTCTACATTTCACAAGCGGCAGCAGCTCGGCACCCAACACTTCGGCGATGAAGTCCGCACACTCGACGAAATACTGGACATCTGCCATTTCGTCAGAACGGTTGGGGCGGCATCGGCCCCGCCGGGCGTGTCGCCAAAATCGACCACTAGGCTACTGAGCAGACGCGCTGGCTC
>NZ_JBFRFE010000583.1:0-2784 GCF_052114665.1 Stenotrophomonas sp. 2YAF22
ACGTTGCTGATGCTGCAGCTGCGCAGCTTCTCGCGTGCGGTCGAATACATTGGCCACCCGCGCCAGCACCGACCATGCCGGGGTCAGTGCGTATTCGGCGCGCAGATCCAGCGTGCCGTAGCCGCCGACCTTCACCGCGTTGGCGGCATCGTCAAAGCGCTTGCCCGCGCCCTGCACGGTCAGGCCGGTGCGGAAATCACCGAAATGGCGGTCGATGTCCAGGCGCGCGGTCTGCTGCGCACGGCGGGCCAGCCAGTTGTCGAACTGCGCGCTGCCGTTGGTGCGGTTGCGCGGGTCGGTGAAGCTCAGCTGCGCGTTGATGTCGAAGCCGGCCACAGTGGCGCCGCCGGTCAGTTCGGCACCGCGGATGCGTGCCTTTTCGACCTGCTGCATGCGGAAGGTGGCCGCGTCGTAGGTGATCAGGTCATCGATGCGGGTTTCGTAAACGTCCAGGCCCCAGCGCCAGCCCTGGCCCTGCTGCGAGATACCGAGGTTGGCACTCTTGGACTTCTCCGGGTCCAGCGTCGGCACGCCGCTCCACGGGTCATACAGGTCGCTGAAGGTCGGTGCCTTGAACGCGGTGCCATAGCTGGCGTTGACGCGCAGGCCGTGGCCCAGCTCCATCGCCCAGCCGAGGCTGCCGGTGGCGTGGTTGCCGAACTGCTGGTTGTCATCATTGCGTGCGCTGGCCTGCAGCTGGTGACGGCCGAAGCGCGCTTGGTACTGCAGGAATACGCCGGTGTTGCGGCGGCTGTCGACCAGGTAACCGGCGCTGCTGCCATCCAGGTTGTCTTCGCTCCAGTCCACGCCGGTGCTGAGCAGCTGGCCTTCGGCAACACCGATGTCGGCCTGCAGCGAAGCGCTGTCGCGGTGCGTCTGCGCGCTGCCGCGTGCACCGAAATCACCGAAGTTGTCGGACTCGTTGTCGCTGCGGCCGACGTTGGCGGTCAGCGTCAACTGCTCGGACGGGGTGTAGCGCACCTTGCCGGCCAGCACCTGCTGGCGGGTCTCGGAGTAGTTGTAGTAGCCGTCGTAGTGGTTCTTGCCGTCGGCACGCAGGGCGCTGCCTTCCACGGTCCACTGGTCGCTCAGGTTGTAACCACCGCGCAGGCTCTTGGACAGGTTGCGGTAGCCATCGCGGTCGGGTTCATCGGCAAAGCAGCCGGCAAACAGCGTGGCCGAACCGCGGCAGGCATCGATGCCGTCCGAATGCTGGTAGGCGATGTCGGCGCCGAACCAGCCGCGTTCGGTGCCGCCACCGATGCCGCCGCTGGCTTCACGCAGGCCATTGCTGCCGCCGCCCAGCTGGAAGTGCGGAGCGAAATCGCCCTGGTTGCGGCGGGTGAAAATCTGGATCACACCGCCGATGGCGTCGGCACCGTACAGGCTGGACTGCGGGCCGCGCACGATTTCCACGCGCTCGATCTGTGCCAGCGGCAGATCCTGGTACATCGCCAGGCCAAGGTCGGCGCTGTTGATGCGCACGCCATCGACCAGCACCACGGTGTGCGAGGAATTGGTGCCACGCAGGAACAGCGAGCTCTGCTTGCCCAGGCCACCGGCGTTGGTCAGGTTGATGCCGGCGCGGCCCTGCAGCAGTTCCTGCAGGGAGGTGGCCTGGCTGGATTCGATCTGCGCGCGGTCGATCACCTGCGCAGGCGCAATGCTGTCCTGCAGGGCGATCGGAGTACGGGTAGCGGTGACCAGCACCTGGTCGAGGTCGGCGGCACCATCATCGGCCAGGGCCAATGCAGGAAGCGCGGCCAGCACGGCCAGGGACAGCATTCGGGACTGCAGTTTCATCGGGGGACTCCAGGTGCCGCGCACGCCCGCGCAGCGAAGGGGAGGAGTCACGACAGGCAGGCACGCGCCGATGCCGCGGCCATCGCCGCGGACAACCAGCGCCATGCCCACCGCATCGCGACCTGAGGCTTCCGGGCCGGTCTCCGGGCTCGCCGCCGGGTGGCCCGAGGCCACCGTCCAGGCGCCTTCCCATGCCTGCGGCACAGTGGCGGGTTGCCTGGAACTGACGTGCTTACCGTTGCGGGGGCAGCGCCGGCATGGCGTGTTGTCACGCGTCACCGGCTTCCCGTTTCAACCTGCCGGCAGGGCCGCAGGTCACCTGGAAGTGCGCGCAGTCTACGGCATCGCGGCCGGCCCGTAGCGTCGAACCTGCACGACTGAAGAGGCGCGGATGCACCTGCACGGTGCAGCAGACCTGCGCCAGCGCCTAGAATGCAGCTCGAATTATCGTGGTGCCGTTGCCGATGTCCGTCTGTTTTCCGCTGTTCCCGCGCCGCCCTGACTGGGCACGCGCATGATCCTCGACCTGGTCCGCCATGCCGGCAACGGTCGCGATGAGTTCCTCGATGGCCGCAGCGATCCGCCGCAGCTGGCCCGCCTGCCGCAGGAGCTGGTCGATGCCTATGCCGGACAATCGTGGGAACGGGTGATCAGTTCGCCGCGCCTGCGCTCGTTGCATACGGCGATGGCATTGGCCACACCGCGCGCGCTGGACGTGGAGGCGGACGAGGAGTGGGAAGAGCTGGATTTCGGCGACTGGGACGGCCAATCGTTGTTCGACCTGCCGGAAGAGGCGTTGGCCGCGTTCCACGCAGATCCGCACGCATTCCCGCCGCCGCATGGCGAGAGCTGGGGCCACTTCGAACGGCGCATCGCACGCGCGCTGGATCGACTGCTGGACGACGACGACCCTCCGCCGACGGTCGTGGTCAGCCACGGCGGCCCGCTGCGCATGGTGCTGTCGCAGGTGTGTGGTCTGCC
>NZ_JBFRFE010000584.1:0-2781 GCF_052114665.1 Stenotrophomonas sp. 2YAF22
CGCCCGGTGATGCGCTGAAGTACCACGGGCGCGGTTATCTGCCGCTGACCGGCAAGGAAAGCTACCAGCGCGCCGGCACTGCGCTGGACCTGGACCTGGTCAATCAGCCCGAGCTCGCGTCGCAGCCGGAACACGCTGGGCGCATCGCCGTGTGGCAATGGCAGAACCGCGTGCCGGAGCAGGCGCGCGAGGACGTGCGCGAGGCGACCTACGCCATCAACGGCGCCGTCAACGGGGTGGAGGACCGGCTCAAGCGTTTCGAGGCGTGGCAGCAGAAGCTGACCCCGGACGTGATGGACCGGCTTGCCCGCGGCGAAGTGGGTGAGCCTGCACAGTTGCCTGAGCGCGCGCGCGATATGTCCGATCCGGCCCATGCCGGCAACCGGTTGTTCAGCGACGCTCGAGGCCATCTGCAGCAGATGGGGCCGCAGAGCGGCCTGCGCAGCCAGCAGGAACTGGACAATGCGGCGGGCGCCCTGGCGCTGAGCGCGCAGAAGGCCGGCATGAGCCGCATCGACCACGTGGTGGCGGGCACCGATGGCAGGGCGCTGTTCGCGGTGCAGGGCGCCATGGGGGACCCGGCGATGCAGCGCTCGATGGTCGAGCGTGAGGCCGCCGCCCAGTTGCCGCTCGAGCAGAGCAGCCAGCAGTTGGCGGCCGAAGCTTCTGCCCGCCAGGAACAGGCTGCTTCGGTTACCCGCGAGCAGGAGCAGAACCGCCCGCGATCGCTGTAATCTGGGCACCGCCTGCAGGTCGGAAACCGGCGGGCCCATCGCACGACACCGAGCACCCTCGGGTGCCTACATGGATCTCTTTGTAAGGACACAACATGCGAAACACTTTCCTGCATTCCAACGTGGCCCAGCGTGGTCGCGCTTCGGCACTGTTGCTGTTGCCGCTGGGACTGGCTGCCGCCATGGCCCACGCACAGCAGGCACCGGACGCCCCGGCGGCTCCCGCCGTCGAGGAGGCTGTGCCAGCACCGGTAGTGGCCGCGGCGGACTCGCAGACGCCCGCTGACACCGCAACGGATGCTGTTCCTGCACCGGCACCCGTCGCCGCGCCCGAGCCGGCGCCAGCCGTGGTTGCTGCACCTGCACCTGCACCTGCACCTGCGGCGGAGCCGTCCCCACCGCCCGCACCCGCACCGCAGCCGGCATCGACGACGGACGCTGCTCCAGAAGCCGTCGCCGCCGAACCCGCAGTTGCGCCAGCGCCCGCGGCAGCACCAGCGGCCGACATTACCTCCGCCAATGCTGCGCCAGCTACGCCTGTCGCAGCCCCACCGGCTCCCACGCAGGTGCCGGCCCCCGTTGCCGCCGCTGCACAGGTGCCCGACACCGCACCGGCCCCGGCACCCGTCCCGCCGTCAGCCCCAGCCCCTGTCGCACCACCGATCATCCCGCTCGCACCGGATCAGGCCGCCGAGCGCCAGCTCGGTGCGCGCTGCCCGGTCGATCTGGCCGGGCGCCTGGCACCGCAGGGCGATCTGATGATCGGCGCCTGCCAGGGCACGCTGCCGCCGCATCTGGCGGCGCTGCTGGTGGCATTGCCCGAGCAGGACATCCACCTGCCGCGCAGCTGGCGCGAGCGTGAAGTGCGCCAGAAGGCATGGTTCAAGGCCGTGGCCGGCATGGGCGAGCGCCCGGACTTCATCGCCCGCCTGGGCGACATCTGGGTGCGCTCGTTTGAAGGCGCAGATGCTTCCACGACCACCTATCTTGTCTCGGCGCCGTTCGACTGTGCCGACGGCGCACTGCCAAACGAGAACACCGCAGAGCCTGTCCGGCTCGCAGCCGGCAGTTGCGGACAGGCCTACGTCCGCCAACGCGTGTACCAGGTGGGCAGCGATGGCGTGCTGCAGGACATCACCGCAAAGGCAATGCCGGCGGCACCGTCGATCGCTGAGGCCGATCGTGCGCGGCACCGCGCCCGCGAAGGCAAGGTGAGCCTGGATCACAGCAAGTTGCAGTACGGGCCGGCGATGCGCTGGTTCGTGCAGTACCCGGAGTCACCGCAGAAGACCGGTCCGCATAGCTTCAGCGACTGGAACCGGGAGCATCTAGCCTTTGTTGTCTGGAACGGCACGGGCTTCGAGCTGCGCGATACCGTGACGCGCGCGCAGTGGCCGTGCGATCCGGTGGCGCCGGGCGACAAGGCCTGTGGTGGTTTCCCGGATTCGGGCCCCGATGCGTACGTGCTGGCAGGGCCGGCGCCGAACTCGGCGGTTTCCAGCCCCTGATCGGTTGCACGAAACGACGGGAGCCGGCGGTGCCGGCTCCCGTTTTCATTCCCGCGAGCGTGTCAGGCGTGCAGGCTGCGCTGGGTCGCCTGGGTCTGTTCCAGCTGCTGCTCGCGCGCCAAGGCCTGACCGGCAGATTGCTGCTCGATGCGCTGGCTGCTCTGCTCCAGCGGCGTGTTCATCGCAACGGCAGTGTCCACCGATACACGCAGATGGGCAGGGTCACCCCCCTGGCCCTGCACCGCGAAGCTGCGCGAGGCATCGGCATTCATCACCACGTCGTCGATGCGCTTGCCGCCTGCAGCATGCATCTCGGCGGCAAGGCTGCCGGCCAGCTGCGTGCTCATCACGTCCGGCACGCGCCCGGCCCGCACATCCTGGGCATGCACGCCACGGATCGCGTCGTTGAACAGCGGGTTGCCCAGATGGTTGGCATCGTCCATGCGCAGCATGCTGGTGTGATGGCCGTTCTTCTCCGCTTCGCGGCGTGCCGGCTCACCGGGCTGCAGCGGGCCACGGATGTGGTCGTACAGATCGAT
>NZ_JBFRFE010000585.1:0-2776 GCF_052114665.1 Stenotrophomonas sp. 2YAF22
GTGCAGGTCGTTGCCACTGCGGCCGACGCTGCACAGCGCGGTGTTGCCGGCAGCGGTGCCGGACAGGGCGACGGACTTCTTCGGCTTGAAGGTCGGGGTTGCGGTCGTATCGTTCATGTTTCCCTCCGAAACTTGATGGTGCAGGGTACTGCTTATTTCTTGGCGGCGAACAGCGCATCGAGCTGCTGCTCGAAGGCGTGGTAGCCGATACGGTCATACAGCTCCTCGCGGGTCTGCATGCTGTCGATCAGGTTGCGCTGGTGGCCCTCACGGCGGACCGTCTGGTAGACGTTCTCGGCGGCCTTGTTGGCGGCGCGGAACGCCGACAGCGGGAACAGCTGGATGGCAACGCCGGCCGAGGCCAGCTCGTCGCGGCTGAACAAGGGGGTCGCGCCGAATTCAGTGATGTTGGCCAGTACCGGCACCTTCACCGCATCGACGAAGCGGCGGTAGGTATCCAGGTCATAAGCGGCCTCGGCGAAGATGCCGTCGGCACCGGCTTCGACGCAGGCGATGGCACGTTCGATGGCCTTGTCCACGCCGTCCACCTGGATGGCGTCGGTGCGCGCGATCAGGAAGAAGTCCGGATCGGTCTTGGCATCGGCTGCGGCCTTCACGCGGTCGACCATTTCGCCCTGCGAGACGATCTCCTTGCCCGGGCGATGACCACAGCGCTTGGCGCCGACCTGGTCTTCGATATGACAGGCGGCCGCGCCGGCCTTGATCAGCGACTTCACGGTGCGCGCGATGTTGAACGCGCTGGGGCCGAAGCCGGTGTCGATGTCGACCATCAGCGGCAGGTCGCAGACGTCGGTGATGCGGCGCACGTCCACCAGCACGTCTTCCAGGGTGTTGATGCCCAGGTCCGGCAGGCCCAGCGAGCCGGCGGCCACGCCACCGCCGGACAGGTAGATGGCACGGAAACCCGCGCGCTTTGCCAGCAGCGCATGGTTGGCGTTGATCGCGCCGATAACCTGCAGCGGCGATTCGGCAGCCAGCGCCTCGCGGAAGCGGGCACCGGCGGAAGAGAGGGTCGAAACGGTCATGCGGCGATCCAGGTTGAAGGACACAGGGGTAAGCGCAAACACCATGCCAACCTGCAAGCGATTGATTTCACGGGGATGACCGGCCCGCAACACTGAAACATATGAAACATTGAAACGGATGTATCATGAAACATCGCCTCCCGGTCTCCGTTGCATGTACCTGCCCCGCTCACCCCTGCGCCACGCCGATGCCGACCCCGGCCGCCCGGTGATCTGGACGGTCAGCGTCTCGCGCCTGACCGGCCTGCTTGGCGATGTCATTCCCGAGTTCGACCGCCGCGCACGCATCGAGCAGATCAACCTGGGCTTCGAGGAAGCCGTGGAAGTGATCGGCCAGCGCCTGCGCCGCGAGCACTGCGACGTGGTGATTGCCGGCGGCTCAAACGCGGCCTGGTTGCGCGGTCGCCTGGACCTGCCGCTGGTACCGATCCACGCCAATGGCTTCGACCTGATGGAAGCGCTGGCGCGCGCCCGCCGCATCGCCCCACGCATCGGCCTGGTCACCCATGCCAGCGACGTGCCGGTGTTCAGCAGCTTCCAGCAGAGCTTCGGCCTGGACATCGAGCACCGCCGCTTCGTTACCCGCGAAGATGCCCGCGACTGCATCGCCGACCTGCGCGCCAACGGCATCGAAGTGATCGTCGGCACCGGCATGGCCATCGACCATGCCGAACAGGCCGGACTGCCCGGCGTGCTGCTGTACTCGGCCGATTCGGTGCGGCAGGCGTTCGAGCATGCGCTGGAGCTGACCCAGGCCATGGCCCGCTCCGGCGGCAACCGGCCGGCTCCGCGCCGCCGAACCGCCCCACGCAACGATGCGCATGCCCTGCTCGGCGACAGCAATGCGATGGCCGACGTGCGCGCACAGATCGCACTGTACGCCCCGCACGACAGCACCGTACTGGTTACCGGCGAGACCGGCACCGGCAAGGAACTGGTTGCACGCCAGCTGCACGCCGCCAGCGGTCGTCGCGGTCGTTTCGTTGCGCTGAACTGCGGCGCGATCAGCGAATCACTGCTGGAAGCGGAGCTGTTCGGCTACAGCGACGGCGCCTTCACCGGTGCGCGTCGCGGGGGGCGCGTCGGCCTGGTCGAGGCGGCCGATGGCGGTACGTTGTTCCTGGACGAGATAGGCGAACTGCCGCTGCCATTGCAGACCCGCCTGCTGCGGGTGCTGGAAGAACGCGAAGTGCTGCGCGTGGGCGCCACCGAACCGACCCCGGTCGACCTGCGCGTGGTCGCCGCCACCCTGCAATCGCTGGAGCAGCGCGCGGCGGGCGGCAGCTTCCGTCGCGACCTGTATTACCGGCTGGCCGCGCTGCGCATCGCACTGCCCACTCTGCGTGCACGGCGAGGCGATATCCCGCTGCTGACCACGCACTTCTTCCGCGAACTGCGCGGCATCGATGCACCGCTGGATGCAGAAGCGCTGGCCCTGCTCAGCGCAGCCGATTGGCCAGGCAATGTGCGTGAACTGCGCAATCTGGTGGATAGGCTGCGCATCCACTGGCAGCCCGGTGAAGGACTGATCGATGCAGCACGCCTGCTGCAGCTGGCGCCGGAGCTGGTGAGCGAAGGCGCCGCCACACTGCCGCTGGAAGGCAACGGCAAGCGCCCACCGCGTGCGCAGCTGGAGGCGCTGCTGCAGGAACACCGCAATGACCGCGAAGGCATGGCGCAGGCGCTGGGTGTGTCACGCACCACGCTGTGGCGGTGGCTGCGCGCGGAGG
>NZ_JBFRFE010000586.1:0-2771 GCF_052114665.1 Stenotrophomonas sp. 2YAF22
CACCCCTGCAGAGGGGGTAGCGGCCGGCTGGCCTGAAGCTTGAGGGCAACAAGTGACGCAACGGGCGCAGACTTGTCCCTGTTCAGACTTCACGCGATCATGGCGCCCGCGTGCGCACCATCCACGCAGTCGCCGCAGGAGACAGTCCCATGGCTTCGGTCACGCCCCCCGGTCTGGCTTACGAGGTCGAACACGATCAGGTCAACCACCGTTTCACCGCCCGCGTGCGCGGGCAGGTGGCACTGTTGGAGTACCAGATCAAACGCAGGCGGATGGTCATCACCCATACCGAAGTGCCCGAGCCGATCGCCGGACGTGGCATTGCCGGTGAGCTGACCCGGGTCGCACTGCGTTTCGCCCGTGAGCAGAAGTACAAGGTGGTGCCGGCATGTGCCTATGCCGAGGCCTTCCTGCAGCGGCACGAGGAGTACCACGATCTGCTTGTGGGCTGAATCCAGCGGGCCACCCTTCAGCCAGGGCAGGCGATGATGCATGAACATGAACAGGGGATCCCGATGAAGATTGGAAACAACCGGCCACTGCACGCCAGCGTGCTGGCCGGCGCTATGGGCGTGCTGTTGCTGGCCGGTTGCCAGCGTGAGAACGAGGCGGCGCCGACCACCGATGCCGCACCTGCGGCCGAAGCCACCGGAACCGCCGAGGCACCCGCAGCGGAAGCGCCGTTGGATCTGCGCGATGTGATCGAGAACAACGAACGTGAGGTGGTCGGCATCAGCTACCCGGCGGGCATCGATCGTTATCCGGGCCTGGCACGCGCGCTGCAGGCCTATGCCACCTCCGCCCGCAGCGATCTGCAGCAGGCGCTGGACGGGCTGGGCAACGACAAGCCGACCATGCCCTATGAGCTGTCGCTGAGCTTCGAGAAGCTGCTGGAGACGCCGCAGCTGGTGGTGGTCAGTGCCGACGGCAGCCGCTACACCGGCGGCGCCCATGGCGAACCGCTGGTTGCTCGTTTCGTGTGGCTGCCGGCGCAGCAGCAGATGCTGAGCGCCRACAAGCTGGTGGCCGATGCCAAGGGCTGGAAAGCGATCAGCGATTTCGTCGCCGACCAGCTGCGTGAGCGTGTGGCCACCCGCCTCAGCGGCGAGGACATGGACCCGTCGCAGCTGCAGGAATCGCTGCGCAATGCCTCGCGGATGATCGCCGACGGCACCGGTCCGCAGGCCGATAACTTCAGCCAGTTCCAGCCGCTGACCGACGACAAGGGACAGATCACCGCGCTGCGCTTCGTGTTCCCGCCCTACCAGGTGGRTCCATACTCGGACGGCACCCAGACCGCCGATGTGCCGGCTTCGGTGTTGTTGCCACACGTGGCCAAGGACTACGTGGAGCTGTTCGCACGCGGGTAACCGTAGACGAGGAGGTGACGTGGATACAGGGTTGCAGGAGCGGGTCACCGGCCTGCTCCACGAGGCCGGGGTCCAGATCGATGGAACCCGCCCGCAGGATATCCAGGTGCATGACCCGCGCTTCTTCGCGCGGGTCATCGCGCACGGCTCACTCGGCCTGGGCGAGAGCTACATGGACGGCTGGTGGGATGCCAACGTCCTCGATGAATTCCTGTTCCACCTGATGCAGGCGCACCTGGACGAACGGGTGCACGGATGGCGCGAGGTGGCCGACGCCCTGAAGGCGCGCCTGTTCAACCTGCAGGCCGGGGCGGGCAGCTACGAAGTGGGGCGCCGCCACTATGACCTTGGCAATGACCTGTACCAGGCGATGCTCGGCCAGCGCCTGGTCTACAGCTGTGGTTACTGGCGCCATGCCGACGATCTGGATGGCGCGCAGGAAGCCAAGCTGGATCTGGTGTGCCGCAAGCTCGGGCTGCGTCCCGGGCAACGCGTGCTGGACATCGGCTGCGGTTGGGGTGAGGCGCTGAAGTTCGCCGCCGAGCGATACGGTGTCAGTGGCGTGGGCATCACCATCTCGCAGGAGCAGGCCGACTTCGCCCGCGAGCTGTGCGCTGGCCTGCCGATCGAGATCCGGCTGCAGGACTATCGCGAACTTGACGAACCTTTCGATGCGATCTTCTCGATCGGCATGTTCGAACACGTGGGCGACAAGAACTACCGCCGCTTTTTCGACGTGGCCCGGCGCTGCCTTTCGCCGCGGGGACTGCTGCTGTTGCATACCATTGGCAGCAACATTTCGCGCCACCGCACCGATCCGTGGATCGCCCGCTACATCTTCCCCAACTCGATGCTGCCGTCGGCAGTGCAGGTCACCAAGGCGTTCGAGGGCTGCTTCGTGCTGGAGGACTGGCATAACTTCGGCACCGACTACGACCTGACCCTGCAGGCGTGGCGGCGCAACGTGGAAGCAGCATGGCCACGGCTGGATCAACGTTACGACGAGCATTTCCGTAGCATGTGGCGTTTCTACCTGGCCGGATCGATGGCCAGCTTCCGCTGCCGGCATGCGCAGCTGTGGCAGCTGGTGCTGTCGCCGGAGGGCGTGCCCGGGGGATACGTAGCGCCGCGGTGATCTGGAAGAGCATCCACGCATGGCGTGGATCTACTGGGATCACGCAACCCTGCGGTAGATTCACGCCCTGCGTGGATGACCCAACAAAAAACCGCCCGGTTTCCCGGGCGGTTCTCATTTCACACTACCCCACTGGCGATCAGTTGCCGGTGCCGGTCAGGCCACGCTTTTCCAGGAGCGGTTCGATCTGCGGCTCGTGGCCGGCAAAATCGCGGAACAGCTGCATCGCATCCACGCTGCCACCCTTGGACAGCAGGGTCGCGCGG
>NZ_JBFRFE010000587.1:0-2769 GCF_052114665.1 Stenotrophomonas sp. 2YAF22
CACTACCGTAGGGTGGGGCAGAACGTCGGGGACGCTGCAAGGCAGTCATCCCCGCAGCCTCTCAGCGGCCGTCGGCCACGGCAGAGGGCGTCAGGTTCATGCCCTGCGCAAGCTGCTGCAGTGTGCCCAGTTCCTGGGAGCTGTCGGGATACAGCGCAATCTGCGCGTAGCGACCCTTGTCCAGCTTGACCACGCTGATGCGGCGCTCGGCATAGCCGGGCGGCTGCTGGCCACCCAGATCCGGCTGGTACCAGTACATCGATTCACCGGCAAAGCTGCCCTTTTCCTGGCGCAGCGAGCGGGTCAGCGGAATGCCCGGATCGCGTTGGCTGAGCATCAGGCTCAGCACTTCGCGACCGTCGCCCGTGGCCGCACGGCAGACCAGGAAACCGGACTGTGCCTGCTGCTGCCATTGCAGGCCGCTGCTGGCGGGCAACGAAGGACATTCGACCGGGGCCTGCGCGCAGGCAGACGCCGCAACGAACAGCAGGCTCGACAAAACAACAGGCGCGAACTTCATGCATCCCCCAAGGTGGCGTGTCGTTGGCACCGCCGGTGTCACCGGCGGTCGAGGCATCCCATCCCCGGATGCCGTCCAGCCCGGCACAAGCACGGGCGGATGACCAGACCTTAACGGAACGTGAGCGATCGCACAAATCGCGGTTACATCCGTAACCATTGCGGCCGAAGGTCGGCCGCAATGGCACGGTCACGGCTCAGCGGTCGTTGCCGATCCACTTGTAGATGATGCCGCCGATCGCACCGCCTAGCAGCGGGGCAACCCAGAACAGCCACAGCTGGCCGGTGGCGCCGCTGCCGGCGAAGAAGGCCACCGCCGTGGAGCGGGCCGGGTTCACCGACGTATTGGTCACCGGAATGCTGATCAGGTGGATCAGGGTCAGGGCCAGGCCGATGGCCAGCGGCGCGAAACCTGCCGGCGCCTTGCCATGGGTCGCACCCATGATCACGATCAGGAACACCGCCGTGAGCACCACTTCGCACAGGAACGCGGCCGCCACACTGTAGCCACCGGGCGACAGCGCGCCATAGCCGTTGCTGGCGAATGCACCCGCCTGGCTGCCATCAATGGCGAAGCCGCTGGCACCGGAGGCGATCTGCAGCAGGATGAAACCCGCCAGCAGGCCGCCGGCCACCTGGGCGATGATGTAGGGCAGCAGATCCTTGGTCGGGAAGCGGCCGCCGGCCCACAGGCCCACGCTGACGGCTGGATTGAAGTGCGCACCGGAGATATGGCCGAACGCGTAGGCGCCGGTTACCACCGTCAGGCCGAAGGCCAGCGCCACGCCGAGGAAACCGATACCCAGCGGATTGCCGTCGCCACCGAACTTGGCGGCGAGCACAGCACTGCCACAGCCACCCAGAACCAGCCAGAACGTGCCGAGGAACTCGGCGGACAAGCGTTTACCCATGCTCATGTGTTGCACTCCTTTGACGGTCGAAAGTGTGATTTATGTCACATTTCAGTGATCAGCGGGTGACTGTAGCGTCAACGCCGGGTGCAGGGATACACCCTCGGATGTGTGCAACACGCGATGCTCAATGCTCGGGTAGGGGAATGAATTCCTTGTCGTCGCCGGGAATGGTGCCGAAACGCCCGGCTTCCCAGTCGTGCTTGGCCTGCTCGATGCGTTCCTTCGAACTGGAAACGAAGTTCCACCACAAGTGGCGCGGACCATCCAGCGGCTCGCCGCCGAACAGCATCGCCTTCACCGGGGTCTTCGCACGCAGGCGGCCGCGCGCACCGGCTTCGGGGATCACCAGATGCTGGGCGGGAATGTCCACACCATCCAACTGCGCTTCGCCCTCGAGGATGTACAGCGCACGCTCGCGGTGACCATCATCGATGTCGATCTCTGCATCCGGGTCGAGGTCGATCGCCACGTTGAGGGTGTCGGCGAACACTTTGACCGGCGACTCCTCGCCATAGGCGCGTCCGGCGATCACCCGCAGCCAGGCACCGTTGCGGCGCTGCTCGGGCAGGGTGGCCGCCGCATGGTGGTAGAACGCCGGTTCGATTTCCTCATGCGACTTCGGCAGCGCGACCCAGGTCTGCATGCCGTGGATCGGGTTGTCATGGTCGCGGTCCGGTTGCGGCGTGCGCTCGGAATGGGCGATGCCACGGCCGGCGGTCATCCAGTTGACGTCACCGGGACGGATCACCTGGTCCGAGCCCAGCGTATCGCGGTGGCCGATGGCGCCCGACCACAGATAGGTGACGGTGGCCAGGCCGATATGCGGGTGCGGGCGCACGTCAATGGCCGTACCGGGGTGCATGAGTGCCGGGCCCATCTGGTCGACGAACACGAACGAACCGATGCTGCGGGCCTGCAGGGTGGGCACGGCGCGGCGCACTTCCAGGCCGCCGATGTCGTGTACGCGCGGGGCGATGATGGTGGTCATGCGGGCGTTCTCGCTGGCAGGGATCAAGGCGGTCAGCATCGCATGCGGTGGTTGCGGTGACATTCCCCGTCCGGGTAACAGGTTGTTCCAGCCAACAGCGCAGCCCCTCGTGGCTGTTGGTTGGTTGGTCGCGTAAAGCGAAAAGCTGCGCTTGGCCGGGCGGGGTGGGTTCGCGGGGGACGCCGTGAATCCGTCCCTGGRGGCTTGGCCGCGGCATCCATGCCGCGGACACCCCCGCGMACCCAMCCYGCCCGGCCTCTGACAGTTTCCGTGKGCGKYCAGCCACGGARAAGAAAAAAGAAAATCAAAATCAAAATCAAACGCCGGTCGCTTCGCTCGCATCCACGC
>NZ_JBFRFE010000588.1:0-2769 GCF_052114665.1 Stenotrophomonas sp. 2YAF22
GAAGTAGCGGGCGTTGTCCTGCCCCAGGCCGGCAACAGCGGCCGCGCCCTTGGCGTCGTTGAGGTCGAACAGGGCGACCTTGCCGCCCTCGGCAACCAGGTGCTGGGCCACGGCCAGGCCGAGGCCGGAGACGCCGCCAGTGATCACGGCACGTACGGAAGACAGCTGCATTGCACGGTCCTGCAGGTTCAAGAACCGCCGATTCTAACGGAAGCGACGGCAGCCGCCGTTGTGCACTGCGCCGCCGGCCTCAGCCCAGTTCGCGGGCTCGGCGCAGGCGACGCTCGAAGTCGGCGGCGGGCAGGCCATGGGCGAACAGGAAGCCCTGGCCGACGGTCACCCCCAGGTCGAGCAGGCACTGCCGTTGTGGCTCGGTTTCCACGCCTTCGGCGACCACGCCCAGCCCCAGGCTGCGGGCGATCGCGCAGACTGCCTCGCAGACCGCCACATCCGAGCGGTTGCGGGGAATGCCTTCGACGAACAACTGGCTCAGTTTCAGCCCATGGATGGGAAGACGGCGCAGGTAGTTCAGGGCGCTGTAGCCTTCGCCGAAGTCATCGATGGTCAGCATCACCCCCATTTCGCGCAGGCGGGCGAAGGTGCGCAGGGTGTCTGGCGCATCCTCGATCAACACCCGCTCGGTGAACTCCAGCTCCAGCACGCTGCCGGGCAGCTCGAACTCATCCAGCACCTGCCGCACCCAGCGGGCGAGATCCTCACCGACGAACTGCCGCCAGGAAACGTTGACGGCCACCCGCACCAGGCCGAGCCCGTCGTCCTGCCATTGACGTACCTGCCGGCAGGCTTCGCGCAAGGCCCACTGGCCGATGCGCACGATGTCGCCGGTGTGCTCGGCGTGGCGGATGAACAGGTCCGGGCGCATCTGCCCCAACTGCGTGTTGTGCCAGCRCATCAATGCCTCGCAGGCGATGGTGGCGCCGCTGCGCAGGTTGACCTGTGGCTGGTACACCAGATGGAACTCGTCCCCATCAAGGGCTTTGTGCAGCCGGCTCTCGATCTGCAGGCGGTCATGCTGGCGCTGTGCCAGTTCCGGGGAGAACACCTGCCAACCGTTGCGGGTGCGGCGCTTGCACTCGTACATCGCCGTGTCGGCGTTCTGGATCAGCTGCTGCGGCCGGTTGCCATCGCGCGGTGCGCGGGCGATGCCGATGCTGGCGGTCACCGGGAACTCGTCGCTGCCCAGCTGGAACGGTGCCGAGAACGCCGCAGTGATGCGCTCGGCCAGCTGTTCGGCCTGGTCCGGCTGGTCGCGCAGGTCGCAGATCACCAGGAACTCGTCGCCGCCAAAGCGTGCAAGCAGGCCTTCGGTACCGATCGCGGTGGCGATGCGCCGGGTCGCTTCGATTAACAGTTCATCACCGGCGTTGTGGCCAAGCAGGTCGTTGACCACCTTGAAGCGGTCCAGGTCGATGTACAGCACCGCAACGCGGTCGTGGCTGGGGCTGTCCATGCGCACGCCCAGGTCGCTCAGCACCGCATCGCGGTTCATGATTCCGGTCAGCGGGTCGGTGCGGGCCTGCACGCGCAGGGTTTCCTCGGCCTGCTTGCGCTCGGTGATGTCCTGCACGGTGCCGGTGATGCGTGCGGCATCGACATCGCCGGCCGAGACCTCGCCGATCATCCTGATCCAGAACGAGTGGCCATCGCGGCGCTGGCCCTGCAGCTCCAGGCCGAAGCTGCTGCGGTGTTCGATGGTGTCGGCCAGCGCCTGCTGCAGGGCGGCGCGGTCGTCGCTGCGCAGGCAGTCCAGCAGGTCGGGCATGTCCTCCAGGTCGGCCGGCTGGCCGACGATGCGCCGCGCTTCATCGGTGAGGTACAGGCGCTGCAGGCCGCGATCCCACTCCCAACCGCCGATATGGGCCAGTGACTGCGCGCGCGCGAACAGGGTGTTGTTGCGCTTCAGTTCGGTGATGTCACTGAACATCGCATAGACATGGTCGGCCTGGTCGCAGCCGTTGCCGAACACCGGCACGTTGGTGGTGGACAACCACAGCATGCGTCCGCGCGGGCGGTGGTACAGGCCGATGATGGTGCTGCGGATCACCCGCCCGGCCTGGAAACAGCGGCTGGTCGGCCACTGTGACTGGGTCAACGGGTGGCCATGCTCGTCGACGATGATCCACGCTTCGGGATCGAGCATCGCGTTCAAGCCCACGCCGCCACCGGTGAGGCCGAGGATGCGATGTGCGGCCGGGTTGGCCGACAGCACGCGCAGGTCGCGGTCGAACAGGATCACGCCCTTGTCGATCGATTCCATCAACAGGCGATAGCGCGACTCGGCGCGCCAGCGCCCGCTCAGGTCGCGGGCGACGGCGACGATGCAGGGTTGGCCGCGGTCCTGGAAGCCGGCCGAGTGCACCTCCACCGGAAAGCGGCTGCCATCGCCGCGCATGTTGGTCACTTCGATGACGTAGGTGTCGCCACGGTTCAGCGCTTCCCACACCGGTTGCAGATGGTCGCTGGGCAGGTCGGGATTGAGCAGTTCGATCGGCTGGCCGACGATGTCCTCGCGCGGGCGGTCGTAGGCGACGATGCCTGCGCGGTTGACGTCCAGCACCACGCCTTCGGCGCTGAGGATGCTGACCGGGTCGGGCACGGCGTCGAACAACGCGGCATAGCGGGCCTGGGTATCCAGTTCGCGCTGCTGCGCATCGGCCAGCGCCTGCCGTGCCTGGCGCAGCAGCCTGGCCTGGGCCGGCGGCGGCGAAGCAGCCAGCGCCGCGTCCAGAGCGGCCAGCGCGACGTCGG
>NZ_JBFRFE010000589.1:0-2761 GCF_052114665.1 Stenotrophomonas sp. 2YAF22
CCTTGGGGCAGTGCACCGGTGGCGATGGTGTCGGCCAGACGCATGACTTCATCTGCAGGTACGCGTGTTGAGAGTCCGGCGCGGATGCCGACGGTCAGGGCGCTGGAGAGGACCGTGAAGCCGAGCAGGATGCCGACGAAGCGCGTCGTCGCACTGATGCCCGAGGCCATGCCTGCGCGGTCGCGGGGGGCCGAGCCGATGATCGCCTTGGATGTTTCGCCGTTGAGGATGCCACCGCCTGCGCCGATGATGACCATCGCCAGCAGCGCCACCGTCGGCTGGTTGTGCCATGCACCGATACCGGCCAGCGCATTGCCGGCGGCAGTGGTGGACAGGCCGATGGCCAGCACCATCCCACTCGACAATCGTCTGCCCAGGCGCCTGCCCACGCTGGGGAACAGCAGCATCGCCGCAGCGAACGGCAGCATGCCGGCGCCCGTGGCCAGTGCACTCAGGCCGACGCCGTTCTGCAGGTACTGCGGCAGCATCGAGGCCATCACCTGCGCGCTGACCGCGTAGCCGACCATGGCGATCAGGGCACCGACAAAGCGCGGGCTGGCAAGCAGCCGCAGGTCGACCATCGGATGCCGACGCTTGAGCTCGATGCAGGTGAACAGCGCGGCCATCGCGATGCCCAGGCCCAGGCCGGCCAGGGCCACCGCCGATGTCCATCCCTGCGCGAGTCCTTCCACGAGGAAGAACACGATGCCGAAGATCGCCACGCTGAAGGTGATGATGCCGGGCGGATCGAGCGGGCGTACCACCGTGTCGGCAGTGTCGGGAACCCAGCGGATCGCACCATAGGCCAGGAAGGCGAGGAAGGGCAGGATCGCGATGAACACCGAGCGCCATCCCCACAGCGAGGACAACAGCCCACCGATAAGCGGCGAGAGCACCATCATCATGCCCATTGCCGTGCCCCAGAAGGCCCAGGCATCGTCGCGTTGCTTGCCCTCGTGGAATTCGTGGCCGATCACCGACAGTGATGGGGCCAGCAGGAAAGCGGCACCCACGCCCTGCAACGCTCGGGCCACATACAGCGCACTGGCCGTGGGGGCCAGCGCGCAGGTCAGCGATGAGAGGGCGAACAGTGCGATGCCGATCAGCAGCACCCGCCTGCGGCCATGGCGATCGGCGATGGCACCGGCGGGCAGAAGCAGCGAGGTGAAGGTCAGGATGTAGCAGCTGATCACCCATTCGATGTCGGCGAAGTCAGCCTGCAGATCCCGCGCGATGGTCGGCAGCGCGACGGCCACGGCGTTGGTTTCCAGCACCGTCATCGTGCAGCCGAGCGAGGCGATGATCAGGATCCAGTTGGGCGGTCTGCGGCGGGGGAAGAGGGACACCGGGCACTCGGGTGGGGAAGGACGAAGGCCCATTCAAGCAACTTCGACTGTTTGTTTCATTGCCGGTGTTCTTCAAGTACGTTAGGCCAAAGCTAACGAGCCGGCACGCATGGACCGTCGACATCTGCAGTACTACGTCGCACTGGCCGAGGAGCTGCATTTCGGGCGCGCCGCGCTGCGCCTGGGCATCGCCACGCCGACGCTGAGCGTTCAGATCCAGCAGATCGAGCGTCGCCTGGGCACCCCCTTGTTTGATCGCAGTAGGCGCGAGGTCACGCTGACCTCTGCCGGTGCGATCTTCCTGGCCGAAGCACGCAACGTGCTGCGCCAGTTCGAGCAGGCAGAGGCCGTGGGCCGCCGCGCTGGTCGCGGGGAAATCGGCAGGATCGAGATCGGCTACGTAGGTTCGGCGGTCCATGCCGGCGCGCTGCAGGAGCAGTTGCAGCGGTTCCGCAGCGCATCGCCCGACGTGGAGCTGAAGGTCGGCGAATGGCCGATGGCCGACCTGCCGGACCTCCTGCTGGACGGTCGCATCGATGTGGTGTTCTGCCGGCTTCCGATGGAGGTGCCCGATGCGCTCGGTTCGCACATCCTGATCGAAGATCAGTTCTGCGTGGCGTTGCCGGCATCGCATGCGCTGGCCCACGCGGGGGTGCCGGTGCAGCCGGTGCTGCTGGCGAAGGAGGCGTTCATCATGCCGGAGCAGCCCGCAGGCACGCTGGAAGTCGCCCGCCGTGGCGGATTCGTGCCGGACATCCGTTCCCGTCCCGGTCATCTTGTCGCGGTGCTCGCGCAGGTCTCGGTGGGCGATGGCGCCGTGGCGATCGTGCCATCGGTGCTGCAGCGGACGCTGCTGCTGCCAGGCGTGGTGTATCTGCCGATCGCCGGGCCGGTCATCGCCTCGACCATCGCAGCGCTGTACCGTGAACAGGAAACATCGCCAGCGGTCCGCCGGCTCATCGAGCAGGTGCGGCGTACGCCCTCCCGGCGCATCGACATGCTGCCCTTGCCCTGAGGCCCTGCCGGACGACGTTGCCGGGCTGCCCGCAATGGCCTTGCTACACTGGCCGCATTCGATCTTCCACCGGATCATCAGATGAACAACGGGAACGGTCCGCAGACAGTCCGCTGAGCCGCAACAACGGTACGCACGTTGTTGCGGTGATCTTGTCCTGCGATTTCCACGCACTGGGTTGATCACCGCCGGATTCCCTCCTGAGCGGATGTTTCCCCATGTCTGATCGAAAAGCCCTTCGCTGGGCCCATTCCCTGCCGGGCGCCATCGTGTTGATGGCCCCCTTCGACCTCCTGGCCTCGCTGGCCATGGATATCTACCTGCCGGTCGTATCGGCCATGCCGCAGGCACTCGGCACGTCGCCTGCCCTCATCCAGTTGAYGCTGAGCCTGTACATGCT
>NZ_JBFRFE010000590.1:0-2752 GCF_052114665.1 Stenotrophomonas sp. 2YAF22
TGCTCCAACATGCTGTCCCGCTCGCGCCGAGTCCTGGTAGGCCTTCGCGCCAAGGAGGGTCGCGTCCGCACGGAATCAACTGTGAGCAGTCGCACATATAAGATTTGCTCGCTTGCCGTATCATCCGTCAGCTCCGCCAGAAAGGTGCGGAAGATTTTTCGTTCCGAGCATTAGGGATTGATATCGGAATTCGCCCTTTGGCCGGATTTTACCAACTACAGTTCACATGGAGTGTGCACCAATGGCATTGGTCAGGGCTATACGCGGCCGGGTCACCGCGACGGCTGTCATCTTCTGTTTCACGCTGGCGGTGGCGCAAACTGCCAATGCAGCCACGTATTATGGCCCCCCTTATAAAGTTCAGTCGTTTCGAGGGGTTGGCTCTTTCGAGAGCGTGGGTGCTGCTGTCAACTTCCTCGTCCAGAAGATCAAGGCCCCTTGCCAGCAGGACCCAAAGTGTACCAAGCCGCCTGTCGTCACGGTGAGGTATGGCACTGATGGTTGGGCTGCAACGATCTTTGTAAATGGGAAGTCTAGCGATAACGTATTTGCTTCCGAGATATCTATCGGACAGCCCCAGAAGAATCTTGGCGGCTGTCAGAAGCGATGTTCTGCGGGGCTTGGCTCGGCCACAGACGGGACGGGCGCGCGAGGTTCTGCCGACAGCAGCGCCTACGCCAATGCTCGCGATCCTGGTAGCCCCTTTGAGGGAGACCCGATTAACACCTCGACAGGAAACTTCTATAGGCAGGAAACTGACTATGAATCTCCCTCTGGGCTGATGTTCCGGCGATTCTACAACAGCTCAGTACGCGCCCCGGGCTCTTCATTGGGTCCGCAGTGGCGCCACCTATTTGATCGGCGCCTGGAAATTCTGGCATCAAATACCGGCGCAGCCGGAGAGCGGACCTTCATTCGAGCTACCAGGCCGGACGGTGCCTCGGAACTTTTTACGCGCACGGAAAGTGCCTGGACTGTCGACTCCGACGTCGCCGACGTGTTAGTTGACCGCGAGGCAGGCGCCGGTTACGCACTGCAGTTGGCCGCCAACGGGCAAACCGAGATTTACGATTCAGCTGGGCTGCTGCAGGAGGTCTATGATGCCTCGGGGCAGCGGACGCTGGTACTGGGGTATTCGGGCGCAGTGACGCCTACGGAAGCTGCACCAGGTCCGGACATGCTGTTGAGCGTTGCGGACTCGAGTGGGCGTTCACTCAGATTTTCATACAACTCGGCGTCTCAATTGACCAAGGTTTTACTGCCCGACGGCGGAGTCCAGGCGTTCACGTACAACGTATCAGGCCAACTCGCCTCGGTAACTTATCCAGATTTCACTGTCAAAGGTTACATCTACAATGAGCCCGCCAACAGCCCGGCCGCGGCTGGCACATCGTTCTTGACAGGCATCGTAGATGAGAAGGGCGCCCGTTACGAGACGATCAAATACAACTACAATAATCGTGCATATCACGCAGAGTTCGCTGGCGGAGTTGACACGACGACGCTGGACTATGCTGCCTCCACATGGAAGGGCACGCTGCCGGTGACGGTAAAAGGACCGTTGGGGGCGGCATCCAGGCTTGGATTTGTGGACACTGGCAAAGGCCGCCTAATGCCTGCTGGTGGATCGGCGGCCTGCGGCAACCAGTGCAACCAACCCTATAAGGCCATGACCTACGATGCCAATGGGTATCCAGCCTCGGTCACTGACTTCAAAGGCAGCATCACGCGTACAGTGTATGGGCCAAACGGCCTGCTTGCAGAGCAGGTTGAAGCCGCAGGGACGTCGCAGCAGCGAACCACGACGACCACTTGGGATGCCACATTGCGAGCACCCCTCAATCGAGTTGTAATGGACGCGGAGGGTGCCACTGTTTCCAGCACCTCGTGGAAGTACAACGCCGTCGGCCTTGAGGTTGCGCGATGCGAAGTTGATCCAACGATTCCGGCAGCAGCTGGATACGCATGCGGAAGCATGATCAACGCCCCGGAAGGGACTCGCCAGTGGGCGACCAGCTATTGCACTAGTGTAGATTCCAGCCGGTGCCCGCAGTTGGGACTTGTGCTTACGGAAGACGGTCCCAGAACCGATGTTCAGGATGTCACCGTATACAGCTACTACCAGTCCACTGATGAGTCTGGATGCGGAACTGTCGGTGGCGCATGTCATCGTGTCGGCGATCTATATCAGGCCACGAATGCGCTGGGCCAAAAGACGACGTGGCTGACCTATGATCGCAACGGGCGAGCTACCAGGCTTAGGGACGGTTCCGGCAAAATTCATGACTTGAGCTATACGCCTCGAGGCAAATTGACGTCGCTCACAGAGCGCGCTGCTCAGGATGGCTCGACCTCACCTCAAGACAGTGTCACCACGATCACTTTTGATTCAGCGGAAAATGTCACATCTATTGTCGATCCCGATGGGGCAGCGCTGAATTACAGTTACGACGACGCGCATCGCCTGATAAGAATTAATGACGGGGAAGGCAATAGCATTCATTATGTGCTTGACGCCGCCGGAAATAGAATCAAGGAGGACGTCGTCGATTCCGGCGGCACAATGAAGCGCTCGCTTTCCCGTGCCTATAACCCATTGGGCCAGCTTCTTAGCCAAAAGACCGCAGGTGGCGACGCCACCGACATTGGCTATGATGTGGTCGGCAATGCTCAGCTGATCACTGACGCACTCAAACGCAAGATGCAGGCTACTTACGACCCGCGGAATCGCGTCAGCCAGACAGTTCAGGAC
>NZ_JBFRFE010000591.1:0-2747 GCF_052114665.1 Stenotrophomonas sp. 2YAF22
GCTTCAACCCGTTTCCTGCGCGCTGGCGCTTGCCTGCCTGCTGGCAGCCGGCCCGGCGCTGGCCGACGCCGCCGCGACGGCTGTACCCGCAGTCGCGCCGCCGTCCACCGGCAGCGATGCCGAGGCCAGCAACAACTTCAGCTTTGTACGTTATCGCGCCGACTACCAGGTGCGCGCCGATGCCGGCAACGTGCAGACTGAAACCTACGAAATCCTGCTCAAGACCAAGGCAGCGGTGGAGCAGTTCAGCCAGGTGCGGTTGAGCTACAGCGAGAAGATGGAAACGCTGGATGTGGTCAACGCTTATACGCTGACCGCCGACGGCCAGCGCCGCGAAGTGCCGGCCGACCGCATCTACACCCAGGAAAGCTATTCCAGTGCCTCGGCGGCGATGTATGCCGACCGCAAGGTCCGGGTGATCGTGTTCCCGAACCTTGCGCCGGGCACGCGGCTGTTCTACCAGGTGCGCCGGACCCAGTTGACGCCCTATTTCCCAGGCTACTTCGGCCTGTGGGAAACCTTCAATGTGTTCACCCAGTACGACGATGCCGAAGTGACCCTCAGCGCGCCGGCCAATCTGCCCATGTTCGTGGACAGCCGTGGCGTGCAGGGCAGTGACCGACCGGTGGTGAAGAACGGCCAGGCGCAATGGCGCTGGCGCTACCAGCGCCGCGAGCCGATGCAGGCGCAGAACTGGTCGGCGGCGGTGTGGGAGTTCGGGCCGAACATCATGGCCAGCACCTATCGCGACTGGGCGCAGATGGGCCGCGCCTACCAACTGAAAGCAGGGCCGGCCGCACAGGTCACCCCGGAGATCCAGGCGCTGGCCGATGAAGTCACCGGCGGCATCAGCGACCGTCGCGCGCAGGCCGATGCGCTGTACCGCTGGGTGGCGCAGAACATCCGCTACGTGGCGGTGTACCTGGGCAATGGCGGCCTGGAGCCGAACAGTGCGCAGAGCATCCTCGACAACCACTATGGCGACTGCAAGGACCACGTAACGATCCTCGAGGCGCTGCTGGCGGCCAAGGGCATCACCAGTTCGCCGGTGCTGATCGGTGCCGGTGGCGGCCCGACGCTGCCGAAGATTCCGCTGCTGGGCCGCTTCAACCACGCCATTACCTACGTGCCCGAGTTCGACCTGTACCTGGATTCGACCAGTGCCTGGGCGCGCTTCGGCCAGCTGCCCGATGGCGACCTCGGTGCGCCGGTGCTGCACACCCGCGATGCCACCCTGGCGCGCACGCCGGCCAATGATCCGCAGCGCAACGCCACGGTGATGGAGGTGCGCTTCACCTTCGACGCGCAGGGCAACCTGCGTGGCGAGACGGTGCCGCAGCTGAGCGACAACGCCGAGATCGGCATGCGCGCGCAGTTCGCCCAGCTCAATGCACAGAACCGGGCGCGCGCTGAAGAATCGATCATGGCCGCGTCCGGTTTCGATGGCCGCGGCCAGCTGCAGCTGCAGGGTGTGCCGGTCGACCTGACCCGGCCGTTTGGCTATCGCATGGCCTTCCAGGCCGAGGACTACGTGGACTTCGATGTGGCCGGCGGCATGGCCGTGCCCGATCCGCCCGGTGGTGAATCGGTACGCGGGCTGTATGCCAGCGCCTCGGCACCGGACAACGAGACGCCGTTCTACTGCAATGCCAGCCTGCGCGAGGAAACCTATCGCCTGCAGTTCCCGGCCAATGCCCCGATCATCGCGATTCCGCGCAGCCAGCGGTTTGCCAATGCGGCCGGCGAGTACCGGGTCGACTGGAGCCGGCAGGGCCAGGAAGTGACCGTGCATCACCGCCTGCAGCAGAACGCGGTGCGCGGCGCCGAGGCGCTGTGCCAGCCGCAGGACTATGCCGCGTTCCGAGCACTGTTCCGCGAGGTACGCCGCGGCTTCCGTGGCCAGGTGCTGTACGGCAAGCTGCCGGCCGCTGGCGGCTGAATCGCCGATCAGCGATCAGGGCGTCATAATGGCGTCCTGATCGCCCATTCATCTTTCGCCGGGCACACTGGCACCCAACTTTCCTGGCCGCGCGCCCACAGGATTCCTGCATGAACCTTCGCCTCCGTCGTTTCCTCGCCACCACCACCCTGGCCGTGGCCTGCGCCGCCGCCGGCAGCGCCTGGGCCGGCGCCCGTGATGACCTGAAGACCTTCACCACCGGCCTGAAGGGTCTGGATGGGCAGTTCAGCCAGCAGGTGTTCGACAGCCGCGGCAAGGTCAAGGAATCCACCAGCGGCCGCGTTGCCTTGTCGGCGCCGCGCCTGTTCCGCTGGGAATACGTGCGCCCGCATGAACAGCTGATCGTGGCCGACGGCAAGAAGGTGTGGATGTTCGAGCCGGACCTGGAACAGGCGACCGTGCGCGAGCAGGGCAAGGAAGAGCAGAACAGCCCGCTGACCGCGCTGATCAACCCGGCGCTGCTGGAGCAGCAGTACGACGTAAGTGAAGAGGCTGCACAGCGCGATGGCCTGCAGTGGCTGTCGCTGTCGCCGAAGCGCGATACCGAAGCCAGCTTCCAGTACGCCGCGCTGGGCTTCAATGCGCAGGGCCTGGCGAAGATGGAGATCACCGATGCCGTGGGCCAGCGCACCGTGATCAGCTTCAGTGGCTGGAAGCGCAACCCCAGCTTCGCCGCCAACACCTTCCGCTTCACCCCGCCGGCCGGCACCGACGTCATCGGCAACTGATTTTCAATGGTAGTGCCGGCYGCTGGCCGGCAACTGCAGGATTGCCGAGGTTGCCGGCC
>NZ_JBFRFE010000592.1:0-2745 GCF_052114665.1 Stenotrophomonas sp. 2YAF22
GCGCCAACAGCCCCAGCACCGGCGGTGCCGGCATGCGATGGGCGAGGATGCGCGCCAGCCGCAGCGCCTCAGCGCACAGCGCCGGTCGCATCCAGTCGTCACCCGCACTGGCTGCATAGCCTTCGTTGAACACCAGGTAGATCGCCTCCAGCACCGAGGCCAGTCGTGCCGGCAATGCATCGGCACGGGGCACTTCATAAGGGATCTTCTTCTGCGCCAACGTGCGCTTGGCACGCACGATGCGCTGGGCGATGGTCGGTTCCGGCTGCAGGAACGCGCGGGCGATCTCGGTCGTGGTCAGCCCGCCCAGCAGGCGCAGGCTCAGCGCCACCCGCGCATCGGCAGGCAGCACCGGATGGCAGGCCACGAACATCAGCCGCAGCAGGTCATCGCCGATGTCGTCTTCCAGCGCCTGGYTGTCGTCGGGCGCGGGCAATGCGGCCGGATGCAGTTCCTCCCCCCATTGCGCATGCTGCTGCGCCACCCGACGGTGCTGGCGCAGCACATCGATGGCACGGTTGCGCGCGGTGGTCATCAGCCAGGCTCCAGGATTGTCCGGGATGCCCTGCACCGGCCAACGCTCCAGCGCGGCCAGCCAGGTGTCCTGGGCCAGCTCTTCGGCACGACCGACATCGCCGCCGAGCAGGCGCGCCAGGCGCGCGATCAACACTGGCGATTCCATCCGCCAGAGGGTGTCCAGGCGCTGGCTCAGGGCGGGCTCGTGCATGCGCCGATCACAGCATGCGGGCCCGGCCCGCACAAGCGCCGGCGTTCACGCTTCCACGATCGGCTTGAAGCCGCCCCAGAACATGCGCTTGGTATCGAACGGCATGTCCTTCGGGCCGATATGCGCCAGCCGCGGGTCGGCCATCACCTTCTTGTTGATGCGGTCGCGCGCGGCACGCGTGCGGAACACCACGAAGGCCACGATCACCGTTTCGCCCGGCTTGAGCTTCACCGCCTGCGGGAACGAGGTCGATTTCCCGGGTTGCACGTCATCGGCCACGCATTCCATGTACTGCAGCGCGCCATGGTCCTTCCACACTGCGCCGGCCTGGCGGGCAAGGCGGCGATAGGCCGCCACCTTGTCCTGCGGGCACGGCAATACGTAAGCATCCACGTAAGCCATGGGGATTCTCCCTGCGGCGGCCGCTCAGCCCGGCTCGCCGTCCATGTGTGCGATTTCCCAGAGATGCCCATCCAGGTCCTGGAAGCCGCGCTGGTACATGAAGCCGTAGTCGCGCGCCGGCTGCGGTTCGCTGGCACCGGCGGCCAGCGCCTTGTCCACCATGGCGTCCACCGCCTTGCGGCTGTCGGCCGACAGGCAGGTGATCACCTCGGTCTGCGCATGCGCATCGGCGATGTCCTTGGTGGTGAACTGCTGGAAGAACGGCTTGACCAGCAGCATCACGAAGATGCTCTCGCTGACCACCATGCAGGCGGCATTCTCGTCGGTGAAGGCCGGGTTGAAGCTGTAGCCCAGCGCGGCGAAGAACGCCTTGGCTTTTTCCAGATCCTGCACGGGCAGGTTGACGAAGATCATCTGCGGTTGCGGTGTACTCATCGGTGCGGTTCCCTGCGATGGATGGAGAAAAGGAAAATCAGGGCTGCTTCATGCAGTTGACCATCCACGGCTTGCCGAAGCGGTCGGTCAACATGCCCCAGCGGTGGGCCCAGAAGGTTTCGGCGATCGGCATCTGCACCTGGCCACCCTCGGCCAGCGCCGCGAAAACGCGCTCGGCTTCTTCGATGCTGTCCACGTCGACGTTGATGGTGGTCGAACCACCCTCGCCGCCGCCGGGGCCATCGGCTGCCATCAGGATCGCTGCGCCGATCTCCAGCTGGCTGTGGGCCACATGGTCGAGGGTGTCGGCCGGCATTTCATTGCAGCCCGGCGAGCCGTCGGACGGCGGCATGTCGCGGTACTTCATCTCCGACGTGACCTGGCCGCCAAGTGCCTTGGCATAGAACGCCATTGCGTCGTGGGCCTGGCCGCTGAAGCCGAGGAAGGGAATCAGTTTCATGGGAATGCTCCGTAGGATTGGATGAATGCGCGGCCGTGCTCAGGCACGGTCGAGCTGCTCACGCAGACGCTGTTCCTGCTGCTGTAATTCAGGGGTGAAGGCTTCGCCGAAGTCTTCGGCCGAGATCAGGGGGCGCAGTTCGAGGGCACCGCCCGCGCCGAAGGGCGCACGGCTGGCCCATTCGGTGGCCTCGTCCAGCGAGCGCACCTCCCACAGCCAGAACCCAGCGATCTGCTCGCCAGCCGGGCCGAACGGGCCGCTCTCGACCTGCGGCGCGCCGCTGCCGAAATGAATGCGGCGACCACGCTGGGTGGCATGCAGGCCTTCCCCGGCGAGCATGATGCCGGCGGCTACCAGTTGTTCGTTGTAGGCGCCCATGGCGGCCAGTTCCTGTTCGCTGGGCATGCGCCCGGCTTCGGAATCGGCGTTGGCTTTGACGATCACCATCACTTTCATTGCGGTCTCCGCTGGGCTGCGGGTGCGTGCCCTTCCCTCTTACAACGAACCAGGGGCGCGAGGATCGACACCGTCGTGCTAATTATTTTTCCTGCGGAGAGCGCGCCTTCGGCGGGGATCAGCGAACGGCGGGGCCCCTCCGTGGTGGGGTTGGTTGGTCGTGAAGAGCTGCATCTCTGCGGGTTGGCCGGGCGGGTGGGCTGCGCAGGGGACGCCGTGAATACGTCCCTGTAGGCTCGGGCGCGCCATCCATGGCGCTTACGCC
>NZ_JBFRFE010000593.1:0-2744 GCF_052114665.1 Stenotrophomonas sp. 2YAF22
GCGCATGGCCGTCGCGCGCGCTGACGACGTGCTCCACGACATGCGATACCGCCTCGGTGGCGCCCTGCAATGTGGGCAGCGCCTGCTCGCTGAGTGCGCGCAGTTCCAGCAGATCGTCCGGCAGCGGGTGCGCCGCCACCGCATCGACGAACGACTGCAGCGCAGGTTCAAGCGGCATGACCAGCCTCCTGCAGGAACGGCAGCAGCTGGGCGAGGAACGCCTGCGGTGCTTCTTCCATGATGAAGTGGCCACAGCCCGGAACAACGCTGCCGCGCAGGTCATCGGCATGCGGCTGCAGGGTCAGCATCGGGGCGTTGCCGGTGGCGTGCTCGGCACCGATGGCCAGCACCGGCATCGTCAACCGGCGTTGTGCGCGGAGCTGGTTCTGGCGGATCGTTTCCGGAATCGCGCGGTACCAGGCAAACCCTGCACGCAACGCGCCGGGGCGGCTGTAGGCGGCAATGTAGGTTTCGCTGGCCACCGCATCGCGCCGGTACGACCAGCGGTCGAACATGAAGTCCAGGTAGGCGCGTTCGCGACCGGTGATGAGTGCCTCGGGCAGATCGGCCACCTGGTTGAACATGAAGTGCCACAGGAAGATGTTGTCGGCCGGTGCGGCGAAAATGCCCGGCTCAGGTGCCAGCCCGGGAATCACCGCTTCGGTCACGGCCAGACGCTGTACCGCCTGCGGCTGGTCGCTGGCCAATGCATAGGCGATCCACATGCCGATGTCATGGCCGACCACCTGGTAGCGCTCGTGGCCCAGGGCCTGCATGGTCTGATGCAGTACCGCGGCGGCACTGCCGGTGTCGTAACCGTGCGCGGGACGATCGGATTCGCCGATGCCGGGCGGGTCGACCGCGATCGCCTCGAAGCCGGCCTCGGCCAACGCATGCAGCACGTGGCGCCAGGCGTACCAGGTCTGCGGCCAGCCGGGAATCAACAGCACCGGTTGACCGCTGCCGGCGGAGACGCAATGCACGCGCTGGCCGTCGATGCGCAGGTAGTGGTGGCGCAGGGTGTCGTCGCCGGGGGTACCAGCGGTGGGGAAATTGGTCATGGGGATGTTCCTGTGGGGGCTCAGGCGATGCCGAGCATGTGCTGCATCTGGGCGGCGCTGATCGGCGCGCCGGCGAAGTCGTCGAAGATCTTGTCGGTGACCGGGATGATGTGGTCGCGGATGAAGGCGGCACCTTCGCGCGCGCCGGCTTCCTGGTCCTTCAGGCAGCACTCCCATTCCAGCGTTGCCCAGCCGGCGTAGTCGTACTGCGCCAGCTTGGAGAAGATCGACTTGAAATCGACCTGGCCATCGCCCAGCGAGCGGAAGCGGCCCGCGCGTTCGGTCCAGTCGGCGTAGCCACCGTAAATGCCCTGGCGGCCATTGGGACGGAACTCCGCGTCCTTGACATGGAACATGCGGATCAACGGATGGTAGATGTCCAGGAACTGCAGGTAATCCAGCTGCTGCAGCACGAAGTGGCTGGGATCGAACAGGATGCGGCAGCGCTCGTGCTGGCCCACACGCTCGAAGAAGCGTTCGAAGCTGGTGCCATCGTGCAGGTCTTCGCTGGGATGGATTTCGTAGCAGAGGTTGATGCCGTTGTCCTCGCAGGTATCGAGGATCGGCCGCCAGCGGCGCGCCAGCTCATCGAATGCGGCATCGATCAGGCCCGGCGGACGCTGCGGGAAGGGGAACAGGTAGGGCCAGGCGAACGAGCCGGAGAAGGTGCCCATGTCCTGCAGGCCGAGCCGGCGCGAGGCGCGGGCGGCCAGATGCAGCTGCTGCTGTGCCCATTCGCTGCGTGCCTGCGGGTTGCCGCGAAGTGCTTCCGGTGCGAAGCCATCGCACAGTTCATCGTAGGCCGGATGCACCGCCACCAGCTGGCCCAGGATGTGGGTGGTCAGCTCGCTGACCTGCAGGCCATGCTCGGCCAGGGTGCCACGCAGGTCATCGCAGTAGTCCTGGCTGTCCGCGGCGGTGGCCAGGTCGAACAGGCGCGCGTCCCATGCCGGAATCTGCAGGGCCTTGAAGCCATGGCCGGCGGCCCAGGCGGCGATGCCGGACAGGCTGTCGAACGGCGCCTGGTCGCCAGCGAACTGCGCCAGATGCAGGCTGGGTCCTTTGAGGGTTTGCATGTGTTGCTCCAATTGTTTGTCGGTCGACAAAGAATAGGCGCGTGCATCGGGATGGTCAACACCCGCGTTACACTGCGCGCCTCAGAACGGCAGGCAGGCAGATGGCAGGGCGACCGCGCGAATTCGACAGGGACCAGGCATTGCGCAAGGCGATGCTGCTGTTCTGGCAGCACGGCTATGAGGGCACCTCGATGTCGGCCCTGGTCGAGGCGCTTGGCATTGCCTCGGCGCGCATCTACGCCGCGTTCGGCAGCAAGGAGCAGCTGTTCCGCGAAGCGGTGGCGCTGTACGAGGAAGGCGAGGGCGGCTTCGCGCCGCGCGCGCTGGAGCAGGCGTCACTGCGCGATGCGATCGGCAGCATGCTGCGGGATGCAGTGTTGACCTACACCCGTCGCGGTCGTCCGCATGGCTGCCTGGTGGTGTCCTCGGCCAGCAGCGTGTCACCGGATGGCGAGGGCGTACGCGACTGGCTGGCCAGCCACCGCCGCCAGCGCACGGCGGCGATCATCGCGCGGCTGCAGCAGGCGCAGGCGGCTGGCGAGCTGGCGGCCGATCTATCCGTGCAGGCGCTGGGTGATCATTTCGCCACGGTGCTGCATGGCATCTC
>NZ_JBFRFE010000594.1:0-2742 GCF_052114665.1 Stenotrophomonas sp. 2YAF22
GGGACGCCCATGGCCCCAGCGCCGGCAATTGCCCCGGGGGGCCTGGCAGCGGTCGCGGCAGCAGCACCGCGATCACTTCGCGCGCGTGCAACGGACGCGGCAGCGGCGTCAGCGTCCGCAGCCAGATCGCCCAGCCGTACGGCAGGCCAGTGTTCTTCTCGAGGATGGGCGGTCGCTGCTGGCGCGCCAGCAGCAGGTCGATGAGTTGCTCGGCTCTGGGCAGAGGCACGCGTTGGCGATCAGGCGGCGTTGCCGCGCGGAATATACGGAGCGTGGCCGCTGTCGTGATCGGTAGCATCACGCACGGCGGTCACCCCCGGCACACGGCCCATCAAGGTCTTCTCGATGCCCTGCTTGAGGGTGACGTCGGCCATGCCGCAGCCCTGGCAGCCACCGCCGAAGCGCAGCAGCACCACGCCGTCGGCCGAGACTTCCTGCACGGCGACCTTGCCACCGTGCGAAGCGAGCTGCGGATTGACTTCGTTTTCCACCACCCAATGCACGCGCTCGACCAGCGAGGCGGCATCGCCGGGCGCTTCGCCCTTGATCCGCGGCGCCTTGATCGTCAGCTGCTGGGTACCGGCCGTGCCGGGCACGATGTCAATTTCTGCTCCATCGAGCCAGCCAACGCTGCTTGCGTCGACATAGAGCGTGAAGCCATCGCAGTCCACCGCCCACTCGTCGCCGAGCAGGTCGGTCGGCTCGGCGAACTCCAGCCGGGCATCAGCACGCGGGGTGCCAGGATCGACCGCACTCAAGCGCACGCCCATGCCGGGCACGCCCTCGCGTTCGATCAGCTTGCGGAAATGGGTCTGGGCAGTGTCGGAGATCTGGATCATCAGGCTATTCTAGCCAAGTAAGCGTCAGCCGCTCATTCGTTTTATACACCGGCCGGCGCATTGTTCAGTCAACACGAGGTGGAGGAACCCATGGCCGACCTGATTCCGCTGGCACAGGCCCGTTGCGTGCCGCGCAAAGGCAGCGACCACAAGCTGGGCGAGGCCCGCCTGGCAGAATTGCTGCCGCAGGTTCCCGGCTGGGAGCTGGCCGAGGCCGGCCAGGCGCTGGTGCGCACGTTCCGCTTCAAGGATTACTACGCCACCATGGCCTTCGTGAACGCGCTAGCCTGGATCGCCCACGGTGAGGACCATCACCCGGACCTCGGTGTCCATTACGACCGTGCCGTCGTCCGCTATTCCACCCACGACGTGGGCGGCCYGAGCGAGAACGACTTCATCTGCGCAGCGAAGACTTCAGCCCTGACGGAGCAACCGAAATGAACGTGCGATTGCTGAGCCTGTCCCTGCTTGCCGTGACCAGCCTGGCCGGCTGCGGCTCCTCCGAGCCCCCGGCAGCGCCGGCCGCGGCCCCCACCGAAGTGGCTGCGGTGAAGACCCCGCCGCCGCAGTATCCGCTGGAACTGGCCTGCACCGGCGTGGGCGGCACCAGCACCTTCAAGGTGGTGATCGGCACCGACGGCAAACCCAGCGAGGTCACCCTGCTGACCGGCGCCGGCAACCCGCAGCTGGACGATCTGGCCAAGACCGCCGTGCAGGGCTGGCAGTTCAAGGCCGCCACCCGCAATGGGGAGGCCGTGCCGGCCACGATCCAGGTGCCGGTCAGCTTCAACCCGCCGCAGCCGAAGCCGGACCAGTGCTTCGCCATCGAAGAAAGCCTGCGCCGCGGCGGCTGATCGCCTGCCGGTGACGAGGCCAGCCGACGCCCGCCTCGCCTTTGCCGCCCCGGCCCGTGCCGGGGCGATTGCTTGATGACAAGGAACGCGTCGGTACATGCTGCAGATTCCCCCCGAAAACATCTGGATCGCCCTGGCGGTCACCCTCGCTGCGGGCCTTGCCACCGCCATCGGCAGCCTGCTGGTGCTGTTCTCGCGTCGCCCCAATCCGCGCCTGCTGGCCTTCGGCCTGGCCTTTGCCGGCGGCGCGATGGTGTACGTCTCGCTGTCGGAGATCCTCAACAAATCCATCGCCTCGTTCGCGCTGGCCTATGGTGAACGCACCGGCTTCACTTACGGCACCCTCGCCTTCCTGCTCGGCGTGGTGGTGATCGTGCTGATCGACCACTTCATTCCCAACCCGCATGACAGCCTGGACAAGCAGGACCCGGCCTTCCGCGAGAACAGCCGCGAATACCTGAAGCGGGTCGCCCTGCTGACGTCGGTGGCGATCACCGCGCACAACTTTCCGGAGGGGCTGGCGACGTTCTTCGCGACGCTGGAGAGCCCGTCGGTGGGCATGCCGCTGGCCTTCGCCATCGCCATACACAACATTCCCGAGGGCATCGCCATTGCGGTGCCGGTGTACTTCGCCACGCAGAACAAGTTCTACGCGTTCGCCGCCAGCCTGCTGTCAGGCCTGGCCGAGCCTGTGGGCGCGGCGATCGGCTATGTCCTGCTGTCCGGCTCGCTGTCCCACGCCACGTTTGGTTGGGTGTTCGGCCTGATTGCCGGTGTGATGGTGTTCCTGGCGCTGGACGAGCTGCTGCCGGCAGCCAAGCGCTACGCCAAGGGCCACGAGACCGTGTATGGCCTGGTGGCGGGCATGGGCACGCTGGCGATCAGCCTGGTGCTGTTCAAGTGGTGAAGGGTTTCCGGCCAACGGGCTGAGCCCCCTCGCGGCTGGCAGAGCGAGATGCTGCGGTTGGGCCGGGCGAGGTGGGGTTGCGGGGGACGCCGTAAACCCATCCWTGGGGGCTTGGGCGCGCCATCCATGGCGCTTACACCCC
>NZ_JBFRFE010000595.1:0-2721 GCF_052114665.1 Stenotrophomonas sp. 2YAF22
CATCGCTGTACAGCTTCGTGGTGGGTGCCGGCGGCCATCCCTTCCACCGCCATGCCGGGCCGCGCATGTTCACCGCCATCGCCGGCAGTGCCGGTGCGGAGCTGCGGTTTGCCAGCGCATCCGATCAGCAGCTGGCGGACGATCCCTCGCACTTCCTGCGGTCGCTGCGTCGTGTCCGCATCCCGCCCGATTGCCTGTTCACCGTGCGCTTTGGTGGTGGCACCTGGCACCAGTTCGCCTCGAACAGTCCTGCCCACCCTGCCCTGTTCGCGCTCTCGTGCCACAGCAATGAACTGGCCGGGGCAATGAGCGCGCAGGCGCGCGCACTGGCACAGGCAAACGCCGCGGACATTCCCAGCCTGACCGACGTGCTGCCAGCGGCGCACTGGCCCAGCGCAACCACACTCGCCGCCACGCCGTTGCTGCAACTGTCACTGCAGGCGGCAGCGCCCAGCCTGCGCGCGCGCCTGTGCATGCAGATGCGCACGTTGCTGGGGCCGCTGCGCCGCCTCAACCTGGAGCCACTGCGCGGATTCGTGGAGCGGGCGACGCCGGCGTACCCGGTCTGCAGCAGCGCGTCGTCGCCTTCAGCGGGAATGCTCGCCAGCGCCCTGCCGCACGGTCACTACAACGACACGACCACGCTGACCCTGCACGGCGGGCAGACCCGCCATCGATCGGCCTCCGCCCTGCTGGCCGACATACTGGACGGGTTCCTGCGCAACCCGCCGGCGGGCGTCGGCCGCTTGATGGCCCTGCGCAATCGTCTGGTTGCACCACTGCGTCTGCGCACCTCGCCGCTGGGCTGCCCGGTGTCGTCGCTGCTGTCCACCGATCGCAGCCGCGTGTTCGGCGGACGTTTCCCGGTGCTGGATGCCCGAGTAGATGCGGAAGACCGGTGTGCCGAAGTGCTGCTCGGCGCAGACGACCGCCATCTCCGCTTCCGCAGCAGCGTGCGCGTGCAGTTCTGCGAGGACGGCCAGGTCCAGATCAGCTTGGGCTCGCGCGTGCAGACGCTCAATGCGTTTGGCCGCTTCTACATGGCCATGATCGACAGCGCCCATCGCCATTACGTGGCCCCGGCACTGCTGCGCCGCGCCGTTGAACATGCGCTGGCACCGGAACTGGCCGCGTGGTCCGGCACGCCTGCACATTCCTGAGCTGCGGCAGCACTGTGCAGGGGCCCTGTGCAGCCCCCGCGATCAGACCACGATCTCGCCTTCGTCCTCGCCATCCCAGTAATGGATGCGGCTGGCGTGTACGTGGATCAGCACCAGACCCGGCGTATCCACGCCCTGCTCGAACCACCGCTCCAGGTCCTTCACCCAATGCTGGGCCATCGTGGCGCGATCGCGGACCAGCGCCGCCCTGCCCTGCACGTGCACGAACAGCGGTGGCTTGCCCAGCAGCGACTTGCTGCCGGTCAGGCCCAGCGCCACGTTCGGGTCGGCGCTGATCTCGCGCACCATATCGGTGTTTTCCATGGTGAAGAACCAGCTGTCGCCGTCGTAGTCCACATCGCCGTTGTTGCTCATCGGGCGGCCAGCGATCTGGCCGCCGGCATGAGTCTGCAGCATGGTGAAATCGATGCCGGCCATTTTCTTGGCCAGTTCGGGAAGGGTGAGCGTGGTCATGGGCAGTTCCTTCAACAGATGGGTGTCCAGCGTCTGCCCGACGCGGTGACCGATGCGTGGATGGCTGCTGGCGCCTTCTTCACGCAGTGGCCGCAGTTGGCATTCCCGCGTGCAGCGCGCCTGCGCCGCGGTGACCGTCACGCATCAGCGCGGATAGCGGAACACCAGGTCATCCGGATCGCTGCGCACCGCCTGCGCGTCCAACACGCCGCCGAGGCGGACCGCCACTGCCTGCGAGGCGTGGTTGTCTGCTGCCATGTAGCTCACCAGCGTCGGCAATCCGCGCACCACGAACGCCCAATCACGCAGCGCCGCCGCCGCCTCGCTGGCGAAACCCTGCCCTTCCTGCCCGGCATACAGCAACCAGCCCAGTTCCTGTTCCGGAAACAGCGGGCCATGGTTGATGCCCACCTGGCCGATGCACTCGCCCGTGTCGCGGCGCTCGATCATCAAGGCACCGTGCCCGAACAGATGCCAGCTGGCCAGGTCGTGACAGAACTGTCCCCACGCGGCGACTTCGCCGAACGGCCCGCCCATGCCGCGTGCACGGGGTGAGGCCAGGAACGCGGCATATACCGGGAAATCGTCCAAGCGCTGCGCGCGCAGGCGCAGGCGCGGTGTTTCCAGCAACGGGATGTCGATCATGCGTGCATCGGTCAGTACACGGCCAGGAAGCCACAGCCCCGGCGTTGTGGTTGGCCTTCAACCGTCACCTGCACGCTGGCCGATGTATCCACGCCTTCGGCATTGCGGCAGGACTCGCGCTTGATCTCAACAATGGTCGGCTGCTTGCCCAGCTCACCGTTGAGCACCGTCAACGAACTGGGCGCACCGGCCGGTTGGCCGAGGTAGCGCAGCGTTCCAGCACTGCTGCGGCCAGCAACGGTGAGCGTGGCATCGTGGTTGCCCTTGCCGGTGGAGGCGATTTCGATGGACCAGCCTTCACCACCGCCGGTGAAGGCAGGCACCGGGCTGGCATCGGCGGCAATCGAAGGATGACGCGGTGCGTCGGCGCCCGCATCGGGTTGCGGTGCGCTACTGGCACAGCCAGCGAACAGGCCCGCCACCAGCGTGGCAGTCACAACGG
>NZ_JBFRFE010000596.1:0-2718 GCF_052114665.1 Stenotrophomonas sp. 2YAF22
AGCCACGGCGCCTTCTTCGATGATCGCCACGACCTGGCTGGAAGTGACGGTGTCGCCTTCCTTGAACTTGATTTCCTTGATCACGCCATCGACCGGCGACGGCACTTCCAGGACGACCTTGTCGGTTTCCAGGTCAAGCAGGTTTTCGTCGCGCTTGACGGCGTCGCCCACCTTCTTGTGCCAGGTGGCGATGGTGCCGTCGGCGACGGATTCGGGCAGTACCGGGGCTTTGACTTCGGTGGCCATGCGGGAGCTTCCTGGTTTGTCTTCTAAATAGGGGGAGAGTTATTCAGCGAACGAGTCGTTGAACGGGTTGACCAGTGCATCGGCGACCAGCTGCTGCTGTTCGCGGACGTGGTCAGCCATGTGACCGGCAGCCGGCGAAGCCGAACGTGCGCGACCGGCGTAGTGCAGGCTCTGGCCATCGGCCAGGCAGAACTGCAGGTGGTGGCGGATCTGGTACCACGCGCCCTGGTTCTGCGGTTCTTCCTGCGTCCACACCACGTCGGTGGCCTTGCCGTACTTCTTCAGTTCGGCAGCCAGCAGCGCACGCGGGAACGGATACAGCTGCTCCACGCGGATGATCGCCACGTCGTCCTGGCCACGCTTGGTCTGGTCTTCCAGCAGGTCGTAGTAGACCTTGCCCGAGCACAGCACCACGCGCTTGACCTTCTTGGCATCTGCATTGGCATCGCCGATCAGGTGCTGGAACTCGCCATTGGCCAGCTCGTCCAGGGTCGACACGGCCAGCTTGTGGCGCAGCAGCGACTTGGGCGACATCACCACCAGCGGCTTGCGGGTGGTCAGGTGCTGCTGGCGACGCAGCATGTGGAAGGCCTGCGCCGGGGTCGACGGCACCACCACCAGCATGTTCTCCAGCGCGCACAGCTGCAGGAAGCGCTCCAGGCGCGCCGAGCTGTGTTCCGGGCCCTGACCTTCATAGCCATGCGGCAGCAGCAGGGTCAGGCCGGAGATGCGGCCCCACTTTGCTTCGCCGGCGGCGATGAACTGATCGATCACTACCTGGGCGCCGTTGGCGAAGTCGCCGAACTGGCCTTCCCAGATGCACAGGGTGTTCGGATCGGTGGTCGAGAAACCGTACTCGTAGGCCATCACCGCTTCTTCGCTGAGCAGCGAATCGATGACGGTGGCCTTCTCCGGAGAATCCACCAGCTGCCGCAGCGGCAGGTAGTAGTTGTCGGTCTTCTGGTCGTGCAGGATCGCGTGGCGGTGGGTGAACGTACCGCGGCCGACGTCCTGGCCGACCAAGCGCAGCGCACTGCCTTCATCCAGCAGGGTGGCGTAGGCCAGGTTCTCGGCAAAGCCCCAGTCGCCCGGGATCTCGCCGGCAGCCATCTTGCGGCGGTCGTCGTACACCTTTGACACGCGCGAGTGCAGCTGCACTTCTTCGGGCACGGTGTTGATCAGCTTGGCCAGCGCGACCAGCTTGTCCTTGTCGACCTTCGTCGACACCGGATCGGACAGCTTGCCTTCCAGCAGCTTCGGCCAATCAACGAACAGCGGGCTGGTCGGCGGGGTCTTTTCGACCTTGGCCAGCTCCGTGGTCACTTCACCTGCATCGAGCTTCTCGCGGTACGCGTCGACCATCGCCTTGCCGGCGCCGGCGGCGATCACGCCTGCCTTTTCCAGCTGCTCGGCATACATCTCGCGGGTGGTGGCGTGCTTGCGGATCACCTGGTACATCAGCGGCTGGGTGATCGCCGGCTCGTCGGCCTCGTTGTGGCCCCAACGGCGGTAGCACATCAGGTCGATGACCACGTCCTTGGCGAACTTCTGGCGGAACTCGAAGGCCAGCTGCGCGGCGAACACCACCGCTTCGGGATCATCGCCGTTCACGTGCAGCACCGGGGCGGCGATCATCTTCGCCACGTCGGTGGCATAGCGCGTGGAGCGCGTGTCCTGCGGATTGGAGGTGGTGAAGCCGACCTGGTTGTTGACCACGATGTGCACGGTGCCGCCAACGGCGAAGCCGCGGGCCTGCGACATCTGGAACAGCTCCATGACCACGCCCTGGCCGGAGAACGCCGCGTCGCCGTGGATCAGGATCGGCATCACCTGCTTGCGTGCGGTGTCCTTGCGGCGTTCCTGGCGCGAACGCACCGAGCCGGCAACCACCGGATCGGCGATTTCCAGGTGCGACGGGTTGAATGCCAGGGCCAGATGCACCGGGCCACCCTCGGTGGCCACGTCGGCGGAGAAGCCCATGTGGTACTTCACATCGCCGGCCGAGGCGTGCTCGTCGTGCTCGAACTTGCCTTCGAATTCGTCGAACAGCTTGCGCGGGTTCTTGCCGAGGGTGTTGACCAGCACGTTCAGGCGGCCACGATGGGCCATGCCGACCACCACGTCCTTGACGCCATCCTTGCCGGCGCTGCGGATGATGGTGTCCATCATCGGGATCAGCGAGTCGCCGCCTTCCAGCGAGAAGCGCTTCTGGCCGACGTACTTGGTGTGCAGGTAGCGCTCGAGGCCTTCGGCGGCGGTCAGGCGCTCCAGCGTGCGGCGCTGGGTGTCAGCGTCCAGCTGGTAGTTGCCACCGGCCAGTTCCAGCTTCTTGTAGATCCACTGGCGCTGCTCGACCTCGGAGATGTGCATGAACTCCGCACCGATCGAACCGGTGTAGGTCGCCTTCAGGCGCGCCAGCAGGTCACGCAGCTTCATGCGCGGCTGGCCGCCCACGCCGCCGGTGCTGAACTC